>JAAURV010000303.1 GCA_012032065.1 Hyphomicrobiales bacterium | reverse complement strand
GCTGGGATAACAACCGTCTGGCCATGATCCTTGCGGTGCTCGAAACCCGCGCTGGCGTCAGCATCGGCGCAAACGATGTGTTCCTCAATGTCGCGGGTGGGCTCAGGGTGCGCGAGCCCGCGGCCGACCTTGCGGTGGCGGCGGCGCTTCTCTCATCGCTTACCGGTACGGTCATTCCCCATGGCACGGCGATCTTCGGCGAAGTGGCGCTTTCAGGCGCGATCCGGCCCGTAGGTCAAGCCGAGGCCCGGCTCAAGGAGGCTCAAAAACTCGGCCTCAAGGAAGCCGTGACGGCAGCGGCGGCGGAGCCTCCGGCGCAGCGCGGAATCCGCGTCAAAGCCATTGAAACAATCGCCGATCTGGTGGCGTGGGTGGCGGCGCAGGAGCGTGGCCGGTTGCGCGTTGCATGAGGCGCAACATTTTCTAGTCTCGCTTGCCAAACCTGCCTATAAGGTGCCCGCATAACGCGACTGCGGATTCCGGCATGCCTTTTCAACTGCTCGACCTCATCCTCTTCGGCATCATGCTGATCTCGGGGCTGCTTGCCCTCATGCGGGGCTTCACCCGCGAATTGCTGTCTCTGATCGCATGGGTCCTGGCGGCGGTCGCGGCTTACGTCGCCATCCGGCAGAAGCCGATCATCGATTTTGCGATGCAGTATTTCGACCGCGAGTTGTTCGCGCAGATCGCGGCGGGGGCCGGCGCATTCCTGATCGTACTCATCCTCGTATCGCTGTTCAGCGTGAAGATTTCCGACATGGTGGTGGACTCCGCTGCCGGCGCATTTGACCGGACGCTGGGTTTCTTCTACGGCCTGGCGCGCGGCCTCGTGCTGGTGGCGCTCGCCTATCTTCTCTACGGCTGGCTGACGCCACCGGACAAGCAGGAGGATTGGATCCGCAATGCGCGGACCCTGCCGATGATTCAGAAGGTCAGCGCGGCAATCGTCAGTTTTGTCCCCGCCGATATCGCGGAGACGCTCAACAACACCGCGCTGATGCGCAATCCCGATGCTTCGCCGCTGCCGCAGAATACCGAGCCCGGCCAGCCAGAATCGGGGTATCAGACGAACGAAACCCAAGGGCTGGACAACCTCATTCAGGGAACCGGCCAGAAACCGGCTTTTGGCCAGAGCGAACCGCAATGATGCTCGATCTCGACGGCGACACGCTTCGCGAGGAATGTGGCGTCTTCGGCATTTACGGCCACGCCGATGCGGCGGCGCTGACAGCGCTTGGGCTTCACGCGCTGCAGCACCGGGGGCAGGAAGCGGCAGGCATCGTCGCCTTCGACGGAGAGCGGTTTCAATCGGAGCGGCGGCTCGGCCTTGTCGGCGATCACTTCTCGAGTTCGAAAACCATCGAGCGCTTGAAGGGCAACAGCGCCCTTGGCCATGTGCGCTATTCGACGACGGGCGAAACGATCATCCGCAATATTCAGCCGATGTTCGCGGAACTTGCCTCCGGTGGTTTTGCGGTCGCGCATAACGGCAACTTCACCAACGGCTTGGCGCTGCGCCGCGAATTGATCGCGGGCGGCGCTATTTGCCAGTCGACGTCGGACTCGGAAGCGGTGCTGCATCTCGTGGCGCGCTCGCAGAAGGCGCGCTTTATCGAGCGTTTCATTGACGCCCTGCGCGCACTCGAGGGCGCTTATGCGCTCGTGGCGCTCACCAACAAGAAGCTGATCGGCGTACGCGATCCGCTCGGCATCCGGCCCCTGATCATCGGCGAGTTCCAGGGGTCGTACATTCTCTGCTCGGAGACCTGCGCGCTCGACATCATCGGCGCGCGCTTCGTGCGCGAGGTGGAGAACGGCGAAGTGGTGGTCATTTCCGAAGATGGCCTGGAGTCTCTGCGCCCCTTCCCGAAACAGCCCGCGCGTCCCTGCATCTTCGAGTACATCTATTTTTCGCGGCCCGACTCGATCCTTGGCGGGCGCTCGGTCTACGAAGTGCGCAAACAGATGGGCCGCCAGCTGGCGCGCGAATTTCCCTGCGACGCCGATGTGATCGTGCCAATTCCGGACTCGGGCGTGCCCGCCGCGCTTGGCTACTCGCAGGAAACCGGCATTCCCTTCGAGCTTGGCATCATCCGCAATCACTATGTGGGCCGCACCTTCATCGAGCCGACGCAGTCGATCCGCTCGCTCGGCGTGAAGCTCAAGCACAATGCGAACCGCGCGGCGATTTCCGGCAAGCGGATCGTGCTGGTGGACGACTCGATCGTGCGCGGCACCACATCGGTCAAGATTGTGCGCATGATGTACGAGGCGGGTGCGCGCGAGGTGCACATGCGGATATCGAGTCCGCCGATCAAGCATCCGGACTTCTATGGCATCGACACACCGGAACAGAAATCATTGCTTGCGGCAAACCACACTATTGAAGAGATGCGCGACTTCATCGGCGTCGCCTCGCTCGGATTCATTTCAGTCGATGGCATCTACAAGGCTGTCGGTTACGAAGGCCGCGATGCGCATCGGCCGCAGTTCACCGATCACTGCTTCACCGGCGACTATCCGACGCCGCTGACCGATCAGGGCGTCGACCGGCCGGCACGGCAACTGTCGCTCCTGGCCGAAGCGGGCTGATCACGCATGTCTCAAGTCTTGAAAGGCCGGGTGGCGCTCGTCACCGGCGCGTCGCGCGGGCTTTGGTCATGCCACGGCTCTGGTGCTGGCCAAGGCCGGCGCGCACGTGATCGCAATGTCGCGCACGCAGGGCGGTCTTGAGGAGCTGGACGACGCTATCAAGGCCATCGGCGGGACAGCGACACTCGTTCCCGCCGACATCCGCGATTTCGATGCCATCGATCGCCTCGGCGCAGCAGTGCACGAGCGCTGGAAGAGGCTCGATATTCTTGTCGGCAATGCCGGCGTGCTCGGCAAGCTCTCGCCGCTCGGCCATGTCGATCCCAAGACCTGGGACGAAGTGATGGGGGTGAACGTCACGGCCAACTGGCGGCTCATCCGGTCATTCGATCCCCTGCTCCGCGCTTCCGATGCGGGGCGAGCGGTGTTTGTGACATCGGGACTGGCGCAGAAGTGCTGGGCCTATTGGGGACCCTACTCGATATCCAAGGCGGCTTTGGAAGCCCTGGTGAAAACCTACGCCAACGAAGTGGCCTCAACACCGGTGCGCGCGAACTGCTTCAGCCCTGGAGCCACGCGGACCCGCATGCGCGCCCAGGCGATGCCCGGAGAAGACCCGGAAACATTGCCGGCGCCGGAAGACGTAGCCGCGCAGATCGTGCCGATGTGCGCGCCGGAGTTCCCCGACAATGGCGCCGTCTACAAATTCGCGCCCGCCGGACTGTTCAAGCAGGCCTGACACAAGGCCGGCGTGGCGAAATCATTCAACTTGCTCTTGACGTTAGGGAAGAGTAGCATTTCTGCTTGCTTACTATCCACGGAAACCATGCAGGAGAGAAAGCGATGTCCAATACCAGCCGCTGCACGCCTTTGCTTCATTCGACGCTGCGCGCCACGCTTCTTTGCGGTGCGGTGATTTGGCCAGCCTGTCAGACCCTTGCGGCAGGTCAGGGACCGGGAGGGATTGACCTTCTTCATGTTCCCATGGCCTGGTGTCCGGTGATTGGATCGCCCGCCCAGGCCGCCCCCAACATTGCGGGAGATACCGCAACCGACGATCTTTTGTGGCGGCGGCACGAGCGGCCGACCGACAATATTTACATCAACACCGCCGGCATTACCTTCCGCTCGGCGATCAACAATGCTTGGACGGTATTGGACTTCCCGCAGATCGCCGACCCGGACACGACGCTGGCCACGCCAGGCGACATGCGCGGCGAAGACGTCAACGCCTTCGGCGTCGAATTCAACGCGCTGATCACGGCTTGCGACGCCGCCTATGCGGCCCCGCCTCTTAACCGCGCCAACATCGGAGTCACCGCGGTCAATGCCGGCTTGTTCCATGACGCGGCCGGAATGTACGTGACCACCATCGGCTGGGGCGGCTGCAATCAACCGATGGGCAACGGAACCACATGCGGCGCGCCCTATGACGGAAGGATCGTGGTGATCGACAATCGCTACCGT
>JAAURV010000302.1 GCA_012032065.1 Hyphomicrobiales bacterium | reverse complement strand
ATTTCAGGCTTCGGGCTTTCCAACCAGCTCGGCATTTCGCGCGAAGAGGCGAACGAGTACATCAAGACCTATTTCAAGCGCTTCCCCGGCATCAAAACTTACATGGACGAGACCAAGCGCCGCGCCCGTGACAATGGCTATGTGGAGACGATCTTCGGGCGGCGTATGCATTTCCCGCGCATCAATTCCACCAATCCGTCGGAGAAGGCGTTCCTTGAGCGCGCCTCCATCAATGCACCGATCCAGGGTTCGGCGGCAGATATCATCCGCCGCGCCATGATCCGCATGAAACCGGCTCTTGCCGAACATAAACTCGCCGCAAAAATGCTGCTGCAAGTGCATGACGAACTGATTTTCGAAGTGCCTGAGCGCGAAGTGGAGAAGTCATTGCCCGTGATCGCCCATGTCATGGAAAAGCGCCAGAGCCGGTGTTGAAGCTTGCTGTCCGCTGGAAGTGACGGCCCGGGCCGCCTCCAAACTCTGGGGATGACGGCGCACGTAGAGTGATGGAAGGTCAATTGAACCCCATATTCCTCCATGGGCCGACTTGATCGGCCCACCCAGCGCAAAGAAAAAACTGGTTCGGCGGGTCAAGCCCGCCGATGGAGGAAGTTGGGGTGACGCCGAACGAAGCGGCGAATGACGGATTTATTACCGTTACAAAATATTCGGAAGACGCTACCCCATCCTGAACGCCCCCACATGCCCCGGCGCATTCAGCCCTGCGATCAAACGCGGGTCATCGATTGGCGGATGCACCATCATCGATACCGGAAGAACGCCCGCCCAGATCGGCAGCGCATAATCTTCCTCGTCATCGCCTGGAGCACCGGTGCGGATTTTAGCGGAGACTTCGTTGAGGTCTAGGCCGAGAACGGTCGTAGCTTTCAGTTCCTTCTGAGTCACCGGCCGAAGCATGTCCCAGCGCCCCGGAAACAGCCTGTCGGTGAAAGTCCTGAGCCGCGCTTCCTTCTCGGCGGGGTCGTTGATCTTGTGCGCCCGGCCGAACGCCATCACCGAGCGATAGTTGCAAGAGTGATTGAAGGCCGAGCGCGCCATGACGAAGCCGTCGATGATGGTGACGGTAAGGCACACTTCCGCGTCCTCGCAGGCTTCGAGCATGCGGCTTGCCGATGAGCCGTGCCAATGAACCCTCGAGCCCTCGCGCCATTGCAGCGTCGGCGTCACGAAGGGCGTGCCCTTGAACACGTAACCCACATTGCACACCGGCATTGCGTCGAGAATGGCGTGGACGTTCTTGGCGTCGTAGTGCGCGCGTTTGTTGAGGCGCTTCACGCGCGTGCGTTCGGTCGGAGCCTGCATGCTCGATTCCTCTTGATCCAAGCCGCAATGTGCCGGAAAATGGTCTGGACGAAAGTTCCAAAACGTGGAGCTATGAACAGACCAGTTCAAAGGCCAGTGGTTTTCGATATTGGCATCGACCGGAGCGACCGCGAGCCGCTGCAATCGCAGATCGCACGCGAAATCCGCGTTGCCGTGTTGAGCGGCAGGCTCAGGCCGCAATCGAAGCTGCCTTCGACGCGGGCGCTTGCCGCCGAGCTTTCGGTCGCCCGCGCCACGGTGGTTGAAGCCTACGAACAGCTGCAGGGCGAAGGCTATGTGGAAACCAGGGGCGGTGCCGCAACCCGCATCGCCGCCGAGCTTCCCGATGCGCTGCTTGCGGTGCCGAAGCCTATGGCTGGCGCGGGGCCCATGCAAATCCGCGCCGAGCGCCAGCGCGATCCGGCGCGGCCCTTCCGCGCTGGCCTTGTCGACTACGCCAACTTCCCGCACGACGATTGGGGCCGCATCCTCGGCCGGGTGTGGCGCAATCCACCGATCCACCTTTTGGAGCAACGAAGCGTTTTCGGCTTGCCGGAACTGCGTCTTGCCATCGCGCGGCATCTCTACGAGTGGCGCGGCATTTCCTGCAATGCGGCGCAAGTCATCGTGACTGCCGGCGGGGCGGATGCGTTCGATCTCGTCCGCCGCGCCTGCCTCAAGAACGGGCAGAAAATCTGGATGGAAGATCCCGCGTATCCAACCGCGCGGCGCATCTTCGGCCAAGGCGGAGTGACGCCCGTCTCCGTGCCGGTCGATAGCGAGGGGTTGGTGGTGGCGAAGGGCAGGATCCTTGCCGAATCCGCGCGCGCCGCATTCGTCACTCCGGCGCGGCAATATCCAACCGGCGTCACCATGCCCATTGCGCGAAGGCTGGAGCTTCTAGCCTGGGCCAAAGACAACGATTCGCTGATCGTGGAGGATGATTACGACAGCGAGTTTCGTTATGTGGGCCGCCCGCTGCCAGCGCTCTCGACGCTCGATACGGGCGCGCGCGTCGTCTATTCGGGGAGTTTCTCGAAAGTCTTCTCGCCCCTAGTGCGGCTGGGATATCTCGTGGTGCCGCCCACGATGGCCGATGCCTTCGCCGAAGCGCGCCGCCAGCATGACGCGCAAGTCTCCGTGATGGCTCAGCCGGCACTCGCCGAGTTCATGGAGTCAGGCGCCTTCGCCGTCCACATCCGACGCATGCGCCGCATCTACGCCGCGCGCCGCGCCGCGTTGCTTGAGGCATTGAAGCCAGGAGAGGGCAAACTCTACGAAATCGAAGCCTCGCCCGCGGGGCTGATGCTGATGTTGCGCTTGCCGCAGGGCCGGAACGATGAAGCGCTTTCCGCGAAGTTGCTGAAGCAGGGCATCGAAACCACGCCACTCTCTCCGCACCATGCGAAGCGGCCAGGCAAGCCGGGGCTGCTCCTGAGTTTCGCGGGCTTCACGGAAAGCGACTTGCGGACTTCGGCGGCGAAGCTGATGGCAGCGCTCTGATTCTCTCCCTCGCGCGCCGAGGCGGATGGGGGAGATAAATGCTCCGTATATTGATTATGTCATCGCTCCATCCGGTGACCGCCGTTCCGGCGGCCTCGTTCCGCCGAAGCAATCACGTGCACGATAACGATGCAGGAACGGCTACGCGAAGGCGAGATGCCGGAAGCCATGGCTGGTTCGGGAAGCAAGAAGGATTTTGTAATGGGTGTGGGGATGCGGCGGCAGTCAGGAGCTGTCGAGCTTTCTCGCCTCCCAGGCGAGCCAGTGGCAGTCTCGAAGAACCTCCTCGACTTCATGCCAGGGCTTCTTATGGACATAAGGCGGCGGGCCGGGGCGGATGGGATTGGTGTAGATCAATCGCTCTTTCGAAAGCCGCTCCCGCCTCGCCTTCCAGCGCAGGAAACGTCTGGCCTGGCCGGACAGATCGTCAAGAGCGCCTTTGATCGCCTGAAGCCTGTGCGCGAGAGACGCGGCATCGACCTTGCCGTCCTTTATCGGAGCGGGTTTGGATTTGGCGATGAGATCGCGGCTCTTCCGGTGCAAGGCCCGGAGTGCCGCAGGAGTCAAATCGGCGGGGGAAAAACTTTTGAGAGTGTGTTTCGGGCGAGGCTCGGGAGGCAGAAGCGGTGGACGGATGTCCTCGAGCCGGAAAGCGGGCCGCTTGCCGCCGCCTTTCCCCTTCCCGGCAAAACCTTCCTTGGGGCCGGAACGCGGAACCGCGGGCTTCACAACCATTCCCCTTGCAGCAGCGACAATCAATCGCCGGACTGCGGCTTCCGCGGGCCGGAGAATGCGCAGAACGGCGGTGTGCAGCACACGCGGAATCCGGTCGATCACCGCGCCTTCCGATAGCCCGAGCATGGCAAACAACGTCGCCACGATGCGCAAAAGCGCATCCCGGTTCCGATTCATTGCCAAGTCCCAGTCCATGGGCGTTCCTCTTCAAGTTTGGGAACATATATAGAACACTATAGACGCGTGTCAAGGGATTATCTTCGCCCGTGCCGCCCAACGGCCGTCATCTCCGCGAACGCGGCGACCCATGGCGCGCGATCCACCATACCAGGCTTCGCGTGGCAGGGTGACGTCAGCGCATAACGCGCTCAAGTGGAATCACTTGAGCGTTCAGTTATGCGCCAGATTCAAAATGCTAGAGCAACTTATCGGCGGTCGAATGACCGCCGGTTGCTCTAGATGGATTTCACCGCTTGCTCGAATGACGCGGCGCGATGCACCCA
>JAAURV010000301.1 GCA_012032065.1 Hyphomicrobiales bacterium | reverse complement strand
CGAGCGGCCTCAGCTTCGCCGTTCCCAGCACCCGCGAGACGTATTTGATGTGCGCGTGATACTGCCGACGGCGCCGCAGATCAAACTATCCGCTTCGCCGCGATGGACCATGACGGCGGCAATCGCGGTCGTATTTGTGCGCAGCGTGCCGCGCGCAATATCGGGCGTAACGCCGCGGCGCTCGAGTATCTTGTGGTAGGTCTCCCAATAGTCGCGGTAGCGCGCATCGCTTTCGGGGTTGACGATCTCGAAGCGCGAAGCCGCATCCTTCGGCAAGCCATGGCGCTCGCAACGGTGCGCGATGACTTCGGGCCTGCCAATGAGGATTGGCGTGCCCGCGGTTTCTTCGGCGAGCGCCACGGCGGCGCGCAGCACCCGCTCGTCCTCTCCTTCCGCGAACACCATGCGGCAGTGCCCTTGCCTGGCGATCTCGAACACGGGCCGCATGATCAGCGCCGAACGGTAGACCGAGGCGTTGAGCTTCTCGCGATAGGCATCGAGATCAGCGATGGGCCGCGTGGCGGCGCCGCTTTCCATCGCGGCAGCGGCGACCGCCGAAGCCACGGTCGGCAAGAGCCGCGAGTCGAATGGCTTTGGAATGAGATATTCGGGGCCAAACTTCAAATCCTCATTGCCATAAACGGCGGCAGCCTCCGCCGACGACGTGCGGCGCGCCAGTCCTGCGATGGCGTCCACGCAAGCCGCCTTCATCGCTTCGTTGATCTCGGTGGCGCCGGCGTCGAGCGCGCCACGGAAGATGAAGGGAAAGCACAGAACGTTGTTCACCTGGTTCGGGTAGTCCGAGCGTCCCGTGGCGATGATCGCATCCTTCGCCGCCTCGCGCACCGCTTCCGGCATGATCTCGGGCGTGGGATTGGCGAGAGCGAGCACAATGGGCTTTTTTCGCCATGCTGGCGATCCATTCCGGCTTCACGATGTTGGGGCCGGAGAGGCCGAGGAACAGGTCCGCGCCGTCGAAAGCATCGCCAAGCGCCAGGCCCGCCTTCGCCTGCGCATAACGCTCCTTCTGCGGCGTCATCTCGGTCTTGCGTCCGCGATAGACCAGGCCTTCCTTGTCGTAGAGCCAGATGTTGGATGGTTTCACACCCAGCGTCACCAGCATGTCGAGGCAGGCGATGCCGGCGGCGCCTCCGCCGGTCGACACGACTCTCATTTTGCGAAACTGCGCCCCGTCAGATGCGCGGCGTTAACGGCGGCGGCGGCGACCACGATGGCGGTGCCATGCTGATCGTCGTGGAACACCGGTATCTTCATGCGCTTGCGGCAGATGTCTTCGACGATGAAGCAGTCCGGCGCCTTGATGTCTTCGAGATTGATCGCGCCGAAGGTGGGCTCGAGCGCGATCACATGTCCGGCCAGTTTCTCCGGATCGCTTTGGTTGATTTCGATATCGAAGCAATCGATGTTGGCGAATTTCTTGAACAGCACCGCCTTGCCTTCCATAACAGGCTTCGAGGCCAGTGCGCCAATATCGCCAAGCCCCAGCGTGGCGCTGCCGTTCGAAACCACGGCGACGAGATTGGCGCGGGACGTATAGAGGGCCGCGGTTGCCGGATCGTCCTTGATGGCGAGACAGGCTTCGGCGACGCCCGGCGAATAGGCCTTGCTCAAATCCTGCGGATTGGCGAGCGGCTTCGTTGGCCGGACTTCGAGTTTTCCGGGCCGGGGCAGCGCGTGATAGTCGAGTGCGGCCTTTTTCGCCATGTCGTCCGGCACGCGCATGTCATTGCTCTCCACAGCTTGGGAGCCGTTCCATGACAAAATTGCCAAGGTAAGGGAAGCGGAATAAACAGGAGCCGGGGATTTGGTCAGGGGGACGAAGAGTGGCAGACCGCTATCCGCGCGACATGAGAGGCTACGGCGGAACTCCGCCCGATGCCGCATGGCCGGGCGGCGCTCATGTGGCCGTGCAGTTCGTGGTGAATTACGAGGAGGGCGGGGAAAACTGCCTGCTCCACGGCGATCCGCAGTCGGAAGCCTTTCTCTCGGAGATTGCCGGCGCCGCGAATTGGCCGGGCATGCGCCACTGGAACATGGAGTCGATATACGAGTACGGCGCGCGCGCGGCTTCTGGCGGCTCCTGCGAATCTTCGAGGAAGCGAAATCGCCCGCCACCGTCTATGGCGTCGCCACCGCATTGGAGCGCTCGCCCGAACAAGTGGCGGCGATGCTGAAGGCGGGCTGGGAGATCGCCACGCATGGACTGAAGTGGATCGAATACAAGGATGCGAGCGAGGAGCTGGAGCGCGCGCATCTCGCCGAAGCGATCCGCATTCACACCGAGGTCACCGGCGAACGCCCGCGCGGATATTATCTGGGCCGCGCCTCGATGAACACGATCCGCCTGGGCTGCGAGGAGGGCGGCTTCGACTATCTCTCCGATTCCTATGCCGATGACTTGCCTTATTGGATTGAGCACAAGGGTCTAGGGCAGCTTGTCATTCCCTACACGCTCGACTGCAACGACATGCGCTTTGCGGCGCCGCAAGGCTTCAATTCGGGCGATCAGTTCTATGCCTATCTCAAGGACTCCTTCGACATGCTCTATGCCGAAGGCAAAGCGGGCCGCGCCAAGATGATGAGCGTCGGTCTGCACTGCCGTCTTGTGGGCAGGCCCGGCCGCGCCGCCGCATTGAAGCGCTTCCTCGATTACATCAAGAGCCACAAGAAAGTCTGGGTTGCCCGCCGCATCGACATCGCGCGCCACTGGATGGAGAAACATCCCTACAAGCCGCCGGCGCTTGTTCCCTCGTCGATGGCGAAGCCCGATTTTGTTGCGAAGTTTGGCGGCGTATTCGAACACTCGCCCTGGGTTGCCGAGCGCGCGTACGAACTGGAACTTGGCCCGGCATTCGATTCCGCCGAAGGGCTGCACGGCGCGATGATCCGCTGCTTCAGAAAAGCAAGCCAGGCCAAGCGTTTGGGCGTGCTCGTGGCGCATCCCGATCTCGCGGGCAAACTCGCCGCCGCGAAGCGCCTCACCGCCGAGTCGGCCGCCGAGCAGGCCGGCGCCGCCTCGACGCGCTGACCGAAAAGGAACACAAGCGCTTCACCGAACTGAATGACGGCTACATGCTCGCCTTCGGTTTCCCTTTCATCATCGCCGTGCGCGGCTCGGCAAGAAGCAGATCCTCGCTGCCTTCGAGCGCCGCTCCGCCAACGACCGCGAAACCGAATTCGACACCGCTTGCCGCCAGGTCGAGCGCATCGCGCTTATGCGCCTCAAGGACATGTTGCCATGACAACGAAATACTACGCGCCGCACGGCGGTCATCCGCCGCAAACCGATCTGCTCACGGATCGTGCGATCTTTACCGAAGCCTACGCCGTCATCCCGAAGGGCGTGATGCGCGACATCGTCACCAGTTACTTTCCGCACTGGCAGAAAACCCGGGGTTGGATTCTGGCGCGGCCGCTTTCGGGTTTTGCCGAAACCTTCTCGCAAACCATCATGGAAGTGGAGCCGGGCGGTGGCAGCACAAATCCCGAGCCTGACCCATCCGCCGAAGCCGCGCTCTTCGTGGTGGAGGGCGCATTGCGGCTGGCGCTCGATGGCAAGACCCACGACATGAAGCCGGGCGGCCTGGCCTTCATTCCCGCCGCCGAAAAATGGTCCGTGCGCAATGAAAGCAAAGAACACGCGCGCTTTCACTGGATCAGGAAAGCCTTCGAGTTTGTTGATGGCCTCGGTGCGCCGCCGTCATTCGTCGTCAACGAGCAGGACGTGGCCCCCATCCCCATGCCCGGCACTAACGGGACATGGGCAACGACGCGTTTCGTCGATCCCTCCGACCTCCGCTACGACATGCACGTGACCATCGTCACCTTCGAGCCGGGCGGCACCATTCCCTTCGCCGAGACGCATGTGATGGAACACGGGCTCTATGTTCTCGAAGGCAAGGCCGTCTACCGCCTGAACGGCGACTGGGTGGAAGTGGAGGCAGGCGACTTCATGTGGCTGCGCGCCTTCTGCCCGCAAGCCTGCTACGCCGGAGGCCCCGGCGCTTCCGCTATCTGCTCTACAAGGACGTAAACCGCCACCCCAAGCTGCGC
>JAAURV010000024.1 GCA_012032065.1 Hyphomicrobiales bacterium | reverse complement strand
CTCGCCCGCGATCATGTAGCCCGCTTCCGAACCCGCAGCGACATGCCGCCCTTGAAGTCGAGGGTTGAGGAATGCACCGCATTCACCATCGTCACCGCCACCTGGCCCAACCTGATGGTGCCGCCCTTGTTGAAGCCGATGGTCTTGAGACCCGCCATCTCCCAGATATCGCCAAGCTCGGCGATGCAGGCGATGGGCACGCCAAGCTCGCACGCGACGTTCTCGGCCTCGGAGGCGTGATCGCCATGAGCATGGGTGATAAGAATGGCCGTCGCGCCCTTGATCGCCGCGCTGCGGTCATGCCCCTTGAAGGAGGGATTGCCGGCGAGCCAGGGATCGATGAGCAGAATTTGATCCTCGATCTCGATCCTGAAACTCGCATGCCCAAGCCATGTGATTTTCATGTCCGCACCTCACTCGTTCTTTCCAGACCGCCCCCTAAATCCCGACCTCGCCCATGATCCGCACCCAGCTTCTGATGCCGCGGCGGAAGCTTGCGAGGTCGTATTTTTCGTTGGGGGAGTGGATGGCGTCGTTGTCGAGGCCGAAGCCGACGAGGACGCTGTCCATGCCGAGGATGTCCTTGAAGTAGCGGCAAATCGGGATCGAGCCGCCGGAGCCGATCAGCGCCGCGTCGCGGCCCCATTCGTCCTTAAGGGCGCGAGCGGAGCGCGCGATCCACAGGTTGCTTTCCGGAATCTCCGTCGCCGGGCTGCCGCCGCCGCGGCCTGAGAATTCGACCTTGCAATCCTTCGGTATGCGCTTCTTGACGAAGGCCTGGAAGGCTTTGAGGATTTTCTCGGGATTCTGCTTGCCGACCAGACGGAATGTGAGCTTGGCGTGGGCTTTGGAAGGGATGACGGTCTTGGTGCCCGCTCCCGTGTATCCGCCCCAGACGCCATTCACTTCCGCCGTGGGCCTTGCCCAAATCAGTTCGAGAGCGCTCCTGCCCTTCTCGCCCGCTGGCGTCTTGAGGCCGACGGCGCCCAGAAACTTGCGGCCGGAGAATTTCAACGCCTTCCATTGCGCCTTGATGGCGCGGGACGGTTCGGCGACACCTTCGTAGAAACCGGGAATGGCGACCCTGCCCCTGGTGTCGTGGAGGCCGGCCAGTATATTCGTCAGTACACGGATTGGATTCATTGCGGCTCCGCCATACATGCCGGAGTGCAGGTCGATCGAAGGCCCGGTGATGGTCAGCTCTTCATGCACGAGGCCGCGCAATCTGGTGGTGATGGCGGGCGTCCTTGCGTCCCACATGTTTGTGTCGCAGACGAAAGCAGCCTGACAGGAGAGCTGATCGCGATATTCCTTCAGGAATGGCACGAGGGAGGGCGAGCCGGATTCTTCCTCGCCTTCGATCAGAAAGGTGGCGCGGAAGGGCAGGCTGCCCGTCCGCGAAATCCAGGCGCGCGCCGCTTCGACGAAGGTCATCAATTGCCCTTTGTCGTCCGCGCGCGCGGCATAGAGCGCTCGACGCCATCGGCATCGGTCTTGCGCGTGGCTCGAATGGCGGCGAATTCCAAAGCTCCAGCGGATCGGCGGGCTGCACATCGTAATGCCCATAAAACAGGAGATGCGGGATCTTGGGCGGCGCATCTTTCGGCACATAGTGCGCCATGACCATGGGCCGTCCGGGCGTATCGTAGGCCTTGGCGTCGAAGCCGAGGCTCGTGAGTTCGGCTTCGAGCCAACGCGCGGCCCTGGCGCAATCGGCGGCGTGCGCGGGATCGGTCGAAACCGATGGAATGCGCACAAGCTCGAACCAGCGTTCGAGACTCCTGTCGAAACCGCTGTCGGCGGCGGCCAGCACATCGGCGATCATGCTCATTCAACTCATCCTTTCAATTCCGCGATCACCCTGATCCACGAGCGGATGCCCCTTGTGGAAGCTCCGCACATCGTATTTCTCGTTGGGCGAATGCACATTGTCGCTGTCGCGCGCGAAGCCCGCAAGCACACTGTCGATCTTCAGATGTTTGCGGAAGCTTTCCACCACGGGGATCGATCCGCCGCTGCCGATCAGCACCGCGTCCTCGCCCCATTCATCCTTAAGCGCGCGCCGTGCCGCGGCTATCCAACGGCTGTCCTGGGCAACCGCTATCGCCGCGTTGTCTCCACCCTGCGATTCAAAACTGGCGCGGCAATCCCGGGGCAAACGCTGCTTCACGAATTTGCGGAAGGCATTGCGGACTTTTCGCGGGTCCTGTCCGTTCACCAGGCGGAACGACAACTTGGCGGAGGCCTTGGCGGGCAGCACGGTCTTGGTGCCAGCTCCGGTATATCCGCCCCAGATGCCGTTTATCTCGGCCGTGGGCCTTGCCCAAATCTGCTCCAGCATCCCGAAGCCCTTTTCACCGGCCGAATGTGACAAGCCCACGCCGCCAAGAAATCGATCCGCTTCGAAACCAAGTTTTGCCCACTGCTTGCGCACCGCCGGAGGAACCGGCTTCACGCCCTCGTAAAACCCGGGAATCGCGACGCGGCCATCGGGCCGGTGCAGGATACCCAGAATTCGGGCAAGCGCGGTGGCAGGATTGATGGCAGCGCCGCCGTAGTATCCCGAATGCAGGTCGATGCGCGGACCGGTGATGGTCACTTCCTCGCAAATGCAGCCCCGGAGCACGACGGTGATGGCGGGCGAGCGGTCGTTCCACAGTTCGGTGTCGCAAATCAGCGCCACATCCGCCTTCAATTCGGCCTTGTTGGCGGCGACAAACCGGTCGAGATGACCGCTGTCCCCCTCCTCGTCGCCCTCGAGCAAAATCGTCAGCCGGAACGGCAATCGTCTGTGAACGGAAAGCCAGGCCCGGCTGGCTTCCAGGAAGGTCATCAATTGGCCCTTGTCGTCGCAGGCGCCGCGGGCATAAATGGCGTCCTTGCCGTCTCTCCCTGTCCTGATGTGTGGTTCGAATGGCGGACTTTCCCACAGGCCGGCCGGATCCGCCGGCTGGACATCGTAATGACCGTAAAAGAGGATGTGAGGCGCATGGGACGGCAGGCCCGGCGAAGCGTGAGTTGCCAATACCACGGGCTGTCCCGTGGTTTCGCGCAGCCGCGCCTTGAATCCCACGGCCTCGAGATCTTGGCGCAGCCATTCGGCGGCTCGGCGGCACTCGGCGTGAAAGCCGGGGTCGGTGCCGACCGAGGGAATGCGCAAGAGCTCCTTCAGCCGCGCAAGGCTAAGCGGCAAGTCGCGATCGGCGCGCGCAAGAACTTCAGCGGTGCCGGTCATGGGAAGATTCGGGAGACTGCATACGGAGACGGTTCTCTCACGCCCGCATGTGCCGCCGCAAGCCATGGCAATCGAATTCGTGGAGCTGGCTTCATATGAACGCGGCCGCCGCCACTTCGGGGTTCGTCCTTGCCCGCGATAGCTTGCAGGCGCACGAACCGCAGGCGCGGCTCGGGCGCTTCCGCCGCCGCGGCTATCAGCGCTACCGGCTGGCGCTTTCCTATCTCGATCTGGCGCTGTTCTGGAAGCGGCGGTGGTTCATCATCACATGCCTTCTCGGCGCGGCGCTTATGGCGATGCCCACGCCCGCTGGCCTTACCCAGGATGGCCAAATCGTTCTGGTGATGTCGCTGATGGCGACGCTTCTCTTTATCACCGAACCCATACCGCTGCCCTCCGTGGCGCTGATGATCGTCATTGGACAGGTTGCGCTGCTGGGGCTCGATTCGAACACCGTTGCCAGAAGTTTGATGACGGACTCGGTACTGTTCATCATGGGCTCGCTGATGCTGGCCGTTGCAGTTGTGAAGCAGAAGCTCGACAAGCGGATAGCGCTCGCCATCGTGCGGGTCACCGGAACGAGCGTATTCTGGATCAGTTTCGGCATCACCGCGGTCTGCGGCGTTCTCGCCTCTTTCATCGGCGAACACACGGTCGCCGCCATGATGCTGCCTGTTGGCGTTACGCTCATCAGCCTCACCTCGCAGGACGCGAAGAAAGTCAAGAATCTCGCGGCCGTTCTGCTGCTGTCGATTTCCTACGGCTGCGCCATCGCCGGCATTGGCACGCCGTCGGGTGGGGCGCGAAATGCGATCATGATCGGTTACTGGCGCGACTTTTTCTACAACCCGCTCGATCCCGAGAGCCGCCGCTACCTGATGGATTACGTCACCTGGATGCTCTACGCGTACCCGATGTTCCTGGTCCAGTTGCCGCTGGTGACGGCACTGCTGTTCTGGACCTTCAAGCCGGAGTACCGCGATCTCTCGCGCGCCGTGGCGAGGCTTCGCACGCAAGTCATCATGGATGGACCGCTGGGCAGCGCGGGATGGTCGGCGATCCTGCTGTTCTGCGCCACGATTGCCGGTTGGGTCGCGTTCTCGGAGACGCTTGGTCTCGGCATCGTGGCGATCGGAGGCGCGGTCGCCTTTCTCATCGCCGGACTGGTGCGATGGGAGGACATCAATGGCGGCGTGAACTGGGGCGTCGTTCTGCTTTATGCCGCCGCCATCTCGCTCGGCGTCGAGATGAAGGAAACCGGCGCTGCCGAATGGGTGGCCACCACTTTCATCGGCGCGCTTGCGCCTTTTGGGGCGGACAAAGGCCCTGGGCTCTACGCGGCGGTGGCCGTGCTTACGACATTCGTGACCAACACAATGACGGCAGGCGCGGCCGTTGCCGTGCTGGGACCGGTGGTGCTCAAGACCGCGACGGTAGCGGGCGACGATCCTTTGATCATCGGCTTCATTACCGCGATCTCATCGGCCTTCGCCTACATCACCGCGGCGGCGCATCCGGCGTTCACGATCATCTATGCGTCGGGCTATCTCAAGGCCAAGGATTTCTTCAAATCGGGCGTCCGCATGACGGCAGCATCCCTGGTCCTCATCATGGCGGCGGCGCTCGTCTATTGGCCACTCATTGCGCGCTGAGCTTCCGCGACGCATAATCGGGCATGTTCGGATTGTTCAAACGCGCCACACTTTCGGACCGGCAGGAGGTTGCCGTCCAGCGCACGCTGGCGCAGCTCCGCTCTCACCGCCGCAACCGGTTCCGGATTCTCGCCTGCATCGACGGCACCGACGAGGCGATGGTCACCGTCCGCTTCGCAGCGCGCTTCGCAGTCAACGACGAATGCGATGTGATCGTGGTCTATGTGCGTCCCATCGATCAGGGCCTGCATTCGGGCGGCTTGCAAGTGCGGCTTGCGCGTCAGAACATGATGGATGCCGGCTTCGAACTTCCGGGCGTCAAGCATCTGAGGGAGGCTCTCGCGATCCTGAAGGAAGAAGCATCGATGCCGAGTCGTGGCCGCGTGAGGCGGATAATGAGGCGGCCTGGGGCGACCCCGCGGGCGACACCAAGGTTGAGTATCAATCACCGGAAGGCCGCCGCGTCGTGCTCAAGCTCAAGACCGCGCCCGACGCGGCGAGCGGCATTCTCGATCAGTACGAGCTCGGCCCCTACAATCTGATGATCCTCGGCGAGCCGTCGCGCTGGCGCGGCGAAATCGCGGCCGTCTTCGATTCCGGGATCGTGCAGAACGTCACGACGCTTGCTCCTTGCTCGGTGCTGGTCGCGCGGCAGAGCTTGGAGAAGAAGGGCTTCTTCATCTGCACCGACGGAAGTTCGCGATCCATGCAGGCGGTGAGACGCTCGGCGGTGCTGGCGCATGAAATGGGAGAGCCGATCACGCTGTTTTCGGTGGCGCCCGATCAGGCCGGTAAGCTCGCGGCGGAAGAAGCGGTCGCCAACGCCAAGGCTCTGCTCAAAGCCATGACCATCCAGGTCGCCGAGACCAAGACGGCAGTGGGCGATCCGGCGGAAGAAATTGTCGAGACCGGATCGCTCTACCAGCTCATCGTGGTCACCGACGAAGGCCGCTCTCGCTTGCAACGGCTGCTCAAAGGTTCGCTCGCCTCGGATGTGGTGAGGCGGGCACGGACCAGCGTGTTGGATGTCAGGTAGCGGGCATCCTTCGGCGTCGCAGCGCGAGCACCGTTGCGGCCACGCCGAACAAATGCAGCAGCGAAGTGGCGACCATGAAGCCGATGACATAGGTGACCGCATTTGCGATCCCTGGCACTTCCGCGCCGTGAGCATGGCCATGTGCCAAGGCAAACACGCCAACAAGCGTCATTCCAGAGGCCGCAGGCATCTTCACGCGGAAAACTACAAGCACCGTCAGCACGAAAACCGACGTTAGAATTACCGGCTCAACGAGTGGCATCGCAGGCCCGGACATTGCCACGACACTACCTGCGAACATCGCGACTACAAATGCCAGTGGCACGGCCCAGATTGCCCGGCCACCCAGTATGGCGGCCCATGCGCCAACGGCCACCATCGATATCAAGTGATCCCATCCCAGAAGCGGATGCAAGAAACCCACGGTAATGCCGGTTCCGGTGTGGGCAAGGGATGGAGTGGCGAGCGTGCTTAAAAATGCGGCAAGAAGTGCTGTGCGCTTCATGTTCTGATCCCCTTCATTTGGTCATGATCGAAAGCTCTGCTAACACGCTGAATCACTCCCTGCCAGCCCATTTGCGGCATGGCGGGGCGGTATAGGGACATGAGGCAAAAGGCGGAAGATGGCGGAGTACAGGCTCTATTGTTTCGGCGAATCGGGACACGCGTACAAGGCAGCCCTCATGCTGCAACTCTGCAAACTCGATTGGGAACCGGTGTTCGTCGATTTTTTCAACGGCGAAACGCGCAGCCCCGAGTACCGCGCGAATGTAAATGAGATGGGCGAGGCCCCAGTGCTGGTTCACCACGGCAAGTTCTACACGCAGTCGGGCGTGATCCTCGATTACCTCGCCGAAGCGGCGCGCAAGTTTGGCCCCAAGAGCGATGGCGAACGGCGCGAAATTCTGCGCTGGACTCTATTCGACAATCACAAGCTC
The DNA here is from genome assembly GCA_012032065.1 of Hyphomicrobiales bacterium. GTDB lineage: Bacteria > Pseudomonadota > Alphaproteobacteria > Rhizobiales > Aestuariivirgaceae > Aestuariivirga. The sequence continues at coordinate 11,763 of JAAURV010000024.1, read as the reverse complement.
ACCGCGAGCCTTGCCTCGCTCCGCTATCTCCTGCAATTCGCCAAGACTGGCGAAACGCCAGTCACCGAATTCCTGCGCGGCCGCGCCATGAACGCACTCAAGATCACCGAAGGGCACTTGGCGAAACAAGACTTTGTGGCCGGGAAGCGCGCCACCATCGCGGACCTGTCGATGTGCGGCTACCTCTACTACGGCGACGAATTGGGCGTGGCATTGGAGGGATTCCCCAACCTCCACAACTGGCTCGACCGCATCCGCGCCATGCCCGGCTGGAAGCACCCCTACGACCTGATGCCGAGGGCGTATCGCGGCTGACCATTCTCAGAAAGATTCCGATGTCGCGCTTTGCTTCGACTCCGATGGCAGCGGCAGGGCAGCCCAAGCGCGGTTCGCCGCACAGGGATGTGTTCGTGTTCTGAGCCGTGCCGCTTGACAGACTATTGGTTGTAGGTAGGAATTCCCCGATAATTTGGGGAGCGTGGCGGTGGCCAATCCCATAGTTTGGCAGTCGGACCTCAATGTCGCCGCAAGTGTTGCAGCGAACGGCAGCTCTTTCATTGCCGCGTCTCCGGAAGGCGGATACATCGTTGGCTACGACGAAGGCACGGAGATTTCTCAACACGCGTATTCCAGTGCCGGCGTTTATGCGACGAGCATTCTCGTCGATTACACCAACAACGAAGAGAGCTCCGCAAGCAGCACCTACCTGAAGAACGGTTTCGTGGTCACCACCTGGGTGGTCGATGCCGATGGCGCCGGATCGCTCGATATCTATTTCCAGATCAGGGCCGGGGCCGCGCAAAACTATCTGCTTCTTACGGGCCCCGTGCATGCAAACGCCGTGACAGCCAGCAATGTCGAAACGTTTCCCGTGGTGGCCCCACTTGCCAATGGCAACTTCTGCCTTGCCTGGTTCGACTCGGGAAATCACATCTACTCGTCGGCCTACGATCTTCTGGGCAACTCGCTTTCGGCCATATGGCCCGTTGGCCCCATCAATGGCGCGAGCCCGATTTACCAGGGGGCCGCCCGTTTGAACTTGACCGCGCTCGAGATTGGCGGTTATGCCGTGGGCTACGTGGATGCGAGTGGCGCCGCACGCATGTCGATCTTCGACCATCAGGCGGATGCTCTGGTCACCGAAATCGACCTCTTTCCAGGCGCTGGCGAGGAAGGCATCGCCGGGATAGCGCAGCTGGCCGACGGCAGGATCGTTGCCGCGGCAGGCAAAGCAGGCGCTGCCGGCCTGATTATCAGATTTTTTTCGGAGGCCGGAGCCGCGCTGACGCCTGTCACCGATCTCGCGCTCCCGGGCGTCGATCAGGACGAAGATCTCAATCCCCGGATCGCGGCGCTGCACGACGGCCGGTTTTTCATTGTCACATCAGCTGCAACCGAGGGGACCGCTGACTCGGACATCTGGGGCGTTGTCATCAAGGCAGACGGCACGATGGACGGAACGCCGTTCCAAGTGAACGACCCGATCCTGCATGGCGTGGGCAGCCAATCGGCGCCAACGATTGCAACGCTGGCGGACGGGCGTGTCATCGTGTCATGGACCGACGATCAGAGTGGCAACGGCGATATCTGGACCAAGATTTACGATCCGCGCGAAACCGGGCTGCGCGGCGGCGCAACCGGGCTAAACGATGACTGGTATGGCACGGCCTTCTCCGACACGATCTTCCTGGGAAACGGCAAGGATACGTTTCACGGGGGAGGAAGCGCCGATTTCATTTACGGCGACGCAGGTTCCGACACACTTCATGGCGACGCGAGCGATGATCGCATCGATGGCGGCGCTGGCGCGGATGTCCTGATCGGCGGAATCGGCAATGATATCTATTACGCCGACAATGCTGGCGACGATGTTCAGGAAATCCCCGGCGAAGGGGTGGATACAGTCCGCGCCACCGTCGACTACGCGCTCGGGGCCGACGAAGACAAGCTGTACCTTCTCGGCGCCGCAACCACCGGCACTGGCAATGGTCTCTCAAACTTCATCTATGGCAATGCCAATGCCAACATCCTCGATGGCCAAGGCGGCGCGGATCGCATGTATGGCGACAGGGGCGACGATGCTTATACGGTGGACTCGACTGGCGATCTTGTTTTCGAGACTGTCTCCGGCGCTTCCGGCGGGATCGACAGTGTGTTTGCGAGCGCCAATCACACACTTTCCAACAACGTCGAGAATCTCACGCTGACCGGCGGCAACATTAATGGGACCGGCAACGGGATAGCCAACATCATCGTGGGCAGCGCAGGCAATAACTTCATCGATGGCAAGGCCGGGAACGATATGCTTACTGGCGGCGCCGGCATCGATCAATTCCTCTTCAGCACGGCGCTTAACGCCGCCACCAATGCGGACACTATTCTGGACTTCAATGGAGCGGATGACTTTTTCCGTCTTGACGACGCAATATTCACGCAGATCGTAACCGGCTTCCTGTCCGCTACGGCTTTCCAAATTGGAAGTGCCGCAGCCGATGCCGATGACCGCATTGTCTACAATGCCGCGACTGGAGACGTGTTCTACGACCGCGACGGCGTTGGCGGCGTGGCGCAGGTCAAATTCGCGAACATCGGCGCGGGAACGGCCCTGACTGCGGCCGATATCTTCGTGTTTTGACCGAGATCAATCTTCTACAATCCCGCGGGCGGCGCGCTCACCAGCGGCGATTTCCTCGCCGCATAAGCGTCTTCCCCCGCCCGGAATTTTGCCGCGAGTGACTTTTGTCACAGCGGCGCCTCTGCCCTGGCGGTAACCTCCCGTCAAATTAGCCAGGGAGGCTAAGATGTCGAACGTTCATGCGGCTGACGCTCCGCCAGCGCGCGGCGATTTCGCCGCTTTTCTTCAACCCGAAGCCATGCTGACCCCGGGCGTGGCGGGGGGCGCGACCATGCTCATTTCGAACGCGGTGTGTGGCGTATTTCCCGTGCCTCTTTCCGCCACCGGGCTTGCGATCAGCGCGCTTCTCTGCACGTTGCCGCTTGCCAGCGCCGCGCCGTTGTGGAAGCGCTCGGTCTGTTACGTGCTCAACACGCTGATCGTATTTTCGATGGCCATGGGCACCGGAACGCTTGCCTATGAAGCGTCGAAGAAACGCCCCAACTTCGCGCTTTCCGATTTCTCGCTGATCTCGAGCGCTCATGCGCAGACCGCAGATAGGCGTTACGTCGAAGCGCTGCAGCAGATTTTCGCGAGCGGTAACTTGAGCGAAGCGGATCGCGCACATGCGATCGCCAGTCTCAACGCGAGAGCGCAAGCAGAATCGTGGTTCGTGCCCGGCGGCGCGCCGATGCCGCCGTCCGAAGACGAGGGCTTCTTCAAGAAGTGGACGTTTCAGTAAGCGGCCGGCGAATTCCAGGCCTGCCGCGGCGGGCCTCGCATGGCGCCTCCGGAGCCCTCCCCCTCCGGAGGCGCCGGATTTACGCGTATACACCGTGGCCTTGGCCTCTCGCGCACGCTTTAAGCTTCCGTAAGGGAGACGCCAATTCGCCAGGCTATCGACAGGCCTCGCGTTCACATCCTCGGACGTATACGCGTTCTGATAATTTTGATTGCCATGCATCGTTCTCGTGCCATCATCAAGAATCCACAAGCTTCATTCGAGAGTTGACATCATGCCGTTCACTTCATTCCAGCCCGCGCTCACTCTGACCGAAACGATTGCATCCAACGGATTGTTCCCGTCGAGCGACTTCTCCAACGACGGCATGACGCTGGGGATGTTTCACACCTACGCCTTCAACTTCGGACTGGCTGGCGCGCCATTGGCGCAAGGACAAATCCAGAGCATCGCATCGAACACGGCGTTGTTCTCCTTACTCGGCACCAACTACGGCGGCAATGGACAGACCACTTTTGCTCTCCCCGATCTCTCGGGCCGCACCGCCGCCGGCGACGGTCAGGGCAACGGTCTTCCATTTCTGGCGCTCGGTGAGCAAACCGGAGCAGCCATCACGTCTCTCGCCCAGGCGCAATTGCCCTCGAGTGTTGGCGGAACGTCGGTGCCGGTCAATGATGACGGACCGGAACTCGCGGTCAAATACCTGATCAGGAGCGAAGGCATTTATCCCGGCCAGGGTGGAAGCGGTGGCGCGCTGAACTTTATTGGCTCAGTGGTAAAATTTGCCGGCAACTTCACGCCCGCCGGGTACATCGAGTGCAATGGACAACTTCTCGACATATCCACCTACGAGGCGCTCTTTGCCCTGATCGGAACCACCTATGGCGGCGATGGCCAGACAACCTTCGCCGTGCCCGATCTGCGCGGACGCGCCGTTGTCGGCGCCGGAGGCTCCTATCAGCTTGGCGATACATTCGGCCAGAACGATGTCTTCATCGGACAGAACAATCTGCCGGTGGAAATGGGCGGCAGCGGCCAACCCATCGACAACCGCGAACCGTCGATCGCGCTTAACTACATCATCGCGCTGACCGGGATTTTTCCAAGTCAAACCGGCGGCGCCGATCCTTACGATCCAATGGCCGGCGAAATCTGCCTGGTCGCGGGAAACTTCGTGCCGAGCGGCTTCGCTCTGTGCGCGGGACAGTTGTTGCCCATCAACCAGAACCAGGCGCTCTTCTCATTGCTCGGCACCACATATGGCGGCAACGGCACGACGAATTTCGCCTTGCCCGATCTCAGGGGCAAGGAAGTGATCGGAACCGGCAATGGCCATATCATCGGCGAGAACATCGGCGGCGAACAGGTCGTGCTGACGCTCAACGACATTCCAAACCTCGACTATGATGGGACCGCGAACGGCGACACGCTGTACGGCGGAAACGGAAACGATAAGATCAACGGCCTCGGCGGCAACGACGTTATCAGGACCAATGGCGGCGCGGACAGCATTATCGGCGGAACCGGCGCCGACGCAATGACGGGCGGACTGGGCAACGACGTCTACGATGTCGACAATGCGGGAGACACAACCCTTGAATCCGTTGGCGGCGGAAGCATGGACGCGGTCCGTGCGCGGCTCAACTGGACGCTCGCCAACGAAATCGAGAAACTCTACCTGCTCGGCTCGGTGGCGGCCGGAAACGGCAACGGGCTTGCGAACTTCATCTACGGCAACGCCGCCTTGAATTATCTCGACGGCAAGGGCGGCAACGACCGAATGTCTGGCGGCGATGGGGGCGACGTTTATCGGGTCGACTCGGCCGGCGATATGGTGATCGAAACCAATGCGTCGGCAGCGGGTGGCGAGGATCGTGTCTATTCGACCGTAAATCACACGCTTGCGGCAAATGTCGAGCGACTGATCCTCGACGGCGCGGGCAATATCAATGGCACGGGCAATTCGCTGGCAAATGCAATCAATGGCAATTCGGGTAACAACTACATCGATGGCAAGGACGGAGCCGACACGTTGGCGGGCAACTCCGGGCTCGACAACTTTCTCTTCACCACCGCGCCTGGCTCCGGCAATGTCGATTTTATCCACGACTTCACGCCGTCCGACGACACGTTGCGCCTCGACGATGCGATCTTCGCCGGGCTTGCCACGGGGTATTTGGCGGTTGCCGCGTTCCACACTGGCGCCGGCGCCACGAACTCCGCCGACCGCATCGTCTATGACAGCGCCACGGGACATGTTTACTTCGACGCGGATGGCGCTGGCGGCGCTGCGCAGGTGCAGTTCGCGCGGCTTGCGGCCGGACTCGCTCTCACCAACGCCGACATCTATGTGTACTGATAGTGCCGGTCACAGGAATGCCGCAATCCTGACGTGACTCCGCGGCTGCGCGAGCCGGGGATGGGCCGCGCGAGGGGAACAATCATCAGCTCGAAGTGCCGCGTCACGAAGCGCCGCCATTTCGCCGCCACCACAGGAGAACACGCATGGCCATCATCGATGGAACGACCGGCAACGATCCCAATCTGGACGGCACCGCCACCGCCGATACGATCAATGGTTTCGGCGGCGCGGATACGATGCGCGGGTTTGCAGGAGACGACACGATCAATCCGGGTGCAAGCGGCTCGGATACGATCGATGGAGGCGCCGGCTCCGACACGGTCAACCTCACCGGCAATTTCGCCGATTATGCCATCAGCTACAGCGGCGCGAACATCGTTCTGACGAACGGCGCTACGGTCGAAACGATCACTGGGGTCGAGACGATAACGTTCGCCGGCCAGACCGTCCGCATCGTCGGCAGCGGCAGCGAACTGACGACGATCCAGGCGGCGGTGAATGCAGCGGGCAATGGCGACACCATACTGATCCAAGGCGGTACCTATGCCGAGCAGGTAACAATCGCCAACAGGGCGGGGCTCACGCTCGCGGCGGCCACGGGTCAGACCGTCACCATTCAAGCTCCCGCCACACTGGTACAGAACGCCACATCTTCCTCGGGGCGCGAACTGCACGGCGTCGTCGCCGTGGTCGATTCCACCGGCATCATGCTCGATGGCATCGACATCGATGGCGCGGGAGCGGGCGACACGGTGGCGGGCGTCAACCCGAACTTCGTCGGTGTTGTCTATCGCAATTCCTCGGGCGGGCTGAACAATGTCGATATCACCGGCATCCGCCAGTCTTACGAGCCTGGCACGACCGTCAGCGGGCAGCCGATTCTGAAGGCGGCTACAATCGGCTTCGGCGTGCAGGTGAACAACGACACGACACTGCCCTTCTTCATGACCGGCGGCACGATCAGCGATTGTCAGGTGGTTGGCGCGGTCTTCTCCTTCACCGATCTCGATGTCTCGGGCGTCACCATCATCGGCGGCGGCGATCAGACCTTGCGCACGCAGAACGGCATTCAGGCCGGAAACTCGACAGGCACGATCTCCGGCAATACCATTACAGACTATGGCTTCGCGGGTTTCGACCCCATCTACAATTCCGGCATTCGCGGCTTCGACAATACCAACCTCACCATCTCGAACAATACGATCACCGGCTCCAACGACGTGAACTCCGCTTCCAAACTCGTAGGCATCTTCACCGACACATCGAACAGCGGCATCACAATCACCGGCAATACCATCGACTACGCCGACATGGCGATCATCGGCACCAATCTCGTGTCGCCCGACGGATACATCATCAACAACAACACCGTCACCAACATCGACATTTTCGACGCGTTCTATCTTTCGTCGGGCTCCGTGCTCTTCACGCCCGACGAAAACGCCGCGACACATAGCGTTGCCGGCACCAGCTTCAATGACAATCTGTTTGGCGGCACCGGAACTGACACGTTGACCGGTCTCGCGGGCAACGACTGGACGAGCGGGCGCGGCGGCGACGATCTGTTGTCTGGCGGTCAAGGCGACGACAGAATCGAAGGTGGCGACGGCGTCGACACCGCGGATTACTCGTCGGCATCGGGAAGCGGCATCATTCTCGATCTCAATATCCTCGCCGCGCAGTCCGTGAGCGCGACCGAAGGCTCGGACACCGTGACCGGCATCGAGAATGTCATCGGCTCGGCGTTGAACGACACTCTAACCGGCGATGGCCTCGCCAACATCCTCGAAGGCCGTGGCGGCGGTGACACCTTGCGCGGCGGCATTGGCAACGACACCCTCGTGGGCGCACCGGCATCGACAGTTTGACCGGCGGCGCGGGCGATGACATCTACGACACCGACCAGGCCGGCGATCAAACCATCGAGCCGCCGGCGCGCAACGACACGGTGCACGCGCGAGTCAACTGGACACTGGGCGGCAACATCGAGCAGCTTGTTCTTTTGGGTTCCGTCGTGAGCGGAAACGGCAATGGCCTCGCCAATACGATCTTCGGCAACGCCGCCGCAAACTATCTCGACGGCAAGGGCGCAGCCGACACGATGCATGGTTTCGACGGCAACGATGTGTTCCGCGTCGATGCGTCGAGCGATGTGGCGATCGAAACCAATGCGCGGCCGCGGGCGGCATCGATCGCGTCTATGCGACCGTCACTTACGTGCTGGGCGCCAATGTCGAGCGTCTCGTGCTTGACGGTGTTGGCAACATCGCCGGCACCGGCAACAGCCTCGACAACGCCATGGCCGGAAACGCCGGAAACAATTTCATCGACGGCAAAAGCGGAAGAGACACACTGAGCGGCAACGGCGGCAGCGATCAGTTCCTGTTCACCACCACCCTCAGCGCCGCTACCAACATCGATTACATCACCGACTTCGACGTGACCAACGACTTCCTGCGCCTCGACGACGCGGTCTTCGCGGTGTTATCGCTTGGTTATCTGTCCGCCGCTGCCTTCCGCATCGGAGCGGCCGCCACAGACGCTACCGACCGCATCGTCTACAACAGCGCCACGGGCGCTGTTTACTTCGACGCGGATGGCGCTGGCATCATCGCACAGGTGCAATTCGCCAAACTCTCGCCGGGTCTGGCACTGACCAACGCCGACATTTATGTTTTCTAGAATCAGCGGCTGCCGAGTTACAGAAAACAACTTCCGAGACTTTCGCTGGCATCGTTGCAATTCCATTGTGGGCTGGAAATTGTGCGAATTGTACATGCGCGGGGACGCATTTGATGATAGGGTCGTGACAGAAGGGGCATGAACACCGGCGCACCATCAGCGGTCTTGACCGGAACGGTGGCGCAGGATGGAGGATGTCATGCCGACAATCGTGCTCACTGAAAATCCTGACACTTTCATCGCGTCAGGTCTGCTCGAGAACCAGCAACTTACAGTCCTGGGGCTTGGCGGAAACGACAAGATCTTCGGCGGCACCTCGAACGACAGCCTCCATGGCGGCAACGGCCGGGACTATCTCCGCGGCGACGTTCCCTCAGCAGTAAATGGCGCCGGAGGCGAGGACTACCTTTATGGCGGCGCGGACAACGACCTGCTCGAAGGCGCGTTCAAGGACGACTCGCTCTATGGCGATGACGGCGACGACGAGCTTCACGGCGGCAGCGACAATGATTTGCTTTTCGGCGGAACCGGCAATGACCGCGCCTTTGGCGGTTCCGGCGACGTATCGCATTTTCAGCGGCACGGGCGCCGACCTCTTGGACGGCGGATCGGGCAACGATTTCCTCTTGGCCGAAGGCAGTTTCACCGGCGCGCCGGATGTGCTGATCGGCGGCGCCGACAATGATGTGTACATTCTTTCGGGAGCCGGCGTCTTCGATATCCGGTCGCGAACCGAGGCGGGCGATCCAGGCATCGATCGGATCCAGGCGGCATTCGATCTGGACCTTACGGGATTTCTCGGAATCGAGAATGCGACGCTGCTGGGTGGAGGCAATTTTGCTATAACCGGCAACGCACGCAACAACGTGCTTTACGGAAATGGCGCCGGAAACGCGCTCTCTGGCGCTGCCGGCTCCGATTGGCTTTTTGGCCAGAACGGCGATGACACGCTCGACGGCGGTATCGGCGCGGACACTCTCTTGGGTGGTGCGGGCGACGACGACTATGTTGTCGACCACACCTTTGACCGGGTGATCGAAAACGCAAACGCCGGCCATGACACGGTGTTCAGTTCGATCAACTGGTCTCTCACCGGTTCGCCTGACGTGGAAGATCTTTTTCTGAGCGGCGGCGCCATCAATGGCGCGGGAAACGCGCTCGCGAATCGTTTGGATGGAAATTCCAACGCCAACACCCTCGACGGCGGTCTCGGCTTCGACTTCATGGCCGGCGGCCTTGACAACGACATCTACATACTGCGCGATACCAGCCGGATCAGCGTGCTTGGCGCCGGCCGCTATGTCTATGACACCGTCTTCGAAGCAGCGAATAGCGGGATCGACACGATCAACGTTTACCAAGCGGCGGACCCCCTGGCTGCGGGAGGCCTCACCACAGCATACACGCTCGGCGCCAACATCGAGAGGCTCACGCTCACCGGCACGGCGGCGCTCAACGGCACCGGCGAGAAGGACGTGTCGGTCTGGGTCGAGCAGGTCGGCGACATGAAGCTGGACGAAGCGGCGTTCGCCGCCAACCTCGCCTACGGCGCGCGCCTGCGCTTCTACCGGTTCGACAAATACAAGACCAAGGAAAAGCCCGAGCAGAAGCCGAGCCTCAGGCACTTCAACGTGCTGGTGGCCGATACCGCCGACGCCAAGCGCGCCTTCGGTCCGATGGACAAGGTGGTTGACGCCGTCAACTTCACCCGCGACCTGGTCAGCGAGCCGGCCAACGTGATCTATCCCGAGACGCTGGCGGCGGAAGCGAAGACGCTGACGGAGTTCGGCGTCGAGGTGAAGGTGCTGGGCGTCAAGGAGATGACCAAGCTCGGCATGGGCGCGCTGCTCGGCGTCGGCCAGGGCAGCCACCGCGAAAGCCAGCTGGTCACCATGCAGTGGAACGGCGCCGGCAAGGAGAAGCCGATCGCCTTCGTCGGCAAGGGCGTGACCTTCGACACCGGCGGCATCTCGATCAAGCCGGCGGCCGGCATGGAAGACATGAAGTGGGACATGGCGGGCTCCGCCGCCGTCATCGGCACCATGCGCGCGCTCGCTTCGCGCAAGGCCAAGGTCAACGCGGTCGGCGTGGTGGGCCTGGTGGAGAACATGCCGTCGGGCACCGCGCAGCGGCCGGGCGACATCGTCACCTCGATGTCGGGCCAGACCATCGAGGTGCTGAACACCGACGCGGAAGGCCGGCTCGTGCTGGCGGACGCCATGTGGTACTGCCAGGAGACCTTCAAGCCGAAGGTGATGATCGACCTCGCCACCCTGACCGGCGCGATCCTGATCGCGCTCGGCAACATCTACGGCGGCATGTACGCCAACGACGATGACCTCGCCAGTCAGCTCGAATCAAGCGGCAAGGCGACCGGCGAGCTGCTGTGGCGCATGCCGCTGGCGCCGGCCTACAACAAGATGATGGATTCGCCGGCCGCCGACGTGAAGAACATCAGCGGCAGCCGCAACGCCGGCAGCATCACCGCCGCCGAGTTCCTGCAGCGCTTCGTGCAGAAGGGCACGATCTGGTCGCACCTCGACATCGCCGGCATGGCGTGGGCCGACAAGGACAGCCCGACCTCGCCGCGCGGCGCCACCGGCTACGGCGTGCGGCTGCTCGACCACCTGGTCGCCGCGCACTACGAAGAGGCCTGAGTAATCTGAGTTGATGAGCGAGATCCGCTTCTACCACCTGCAGCGCGCGAGCCTCGAGGACACCTTGCCGGTGATCCTCGAGCGCGCCTACGGGCGGGGCGACCGGATCCTCGTCATGACCGGCTCCAGCGAGCGTGCCGAGGCGCTGGCGGCGCATCTGTGGACCTACAAGCCGGACAGCTTCCTGCCGCACGGCACGGCCAAGGACGGCGCGTCGGCGCAGCAGCCGATCTATCTCACCGCCGAACCCGAGAACCCGAACGCGGCCAAGCTGCTGATCCTGTGCGACGGCGCGACGCGCGAAGATTGCGCCGACTTCCCGCTGGTGTGCGAGATGTTCGACGGCAACGACGACACCGCCGTCGCCGCCGCGCGCGAGCGCTGGAAGAGCTACAAGGAGGCGGGCCACAAGCTGGTCTATTTCCAGCAATCGCCGGCGGGCAAGTGGGAAGAGAAGGCGCGAAGCGAGTAGCTGAGCCTTCGGCCGTCGCCGAGCAACCTCGTTCACTCATTCCGTCATGGCAAGGCTTGGCCTTGCCATCCACGAGTGTCTTAAGCCGAGACTGAGTTGATTCAAGCAAACTCGTGGATCCCAAGGCCAAGCCTTGGGATGACGGAGTAGAAAGCAACTTTGGCGCCCGATCCTCAGTCGAAGATTTCCGACAGCCAGGACTTGCGGCGATAACCGTAGCCGCCGCGTTCGCCG
>JAAURV010000300.1 GCA_012032065.1 Hyphomicrobiales bacterium | reverse complement strand
TCGCCGAGCGAGCGCTGATGCGGGAACAGGCCTTTCCTCCCAGCCGGGCAGAAACACGGTGCCGAATTCGAGGCCCTTGGCCGAATGCAGCGTCATGATGTTCACGCGGTCCTCGGCATCGCCCGCATCGCGGTCCATGACGAGCGCAATGTGTTCGAGGAAGCCTTCAAGATTCTCGAACTCGCCCATGGAGCGCACCAACTCCTTGAGGTTTTCGAGCCTGCCTTCGGCCTCGGGGCTTTTGTCGTTCTGCCACATCTCGGTGTAGCCCGACTCATCGAGCACGATTTCGGCAAGCTCGGTGTGCGGCAAGGCTTGCGCCGAAAGCCGCCAGCGGCCGAATGACTCGATCAGTGTACGGAGTGCTCCGCGCGTCTTGGCCGAGAATTCTCCTTCCGCGACCAAAGCCTCGGTGGCGCGATAAAGCGAAACCCCCCGCGCGCGGGCCACTTCATGCATGCGCTTCACCGATGTATCGCCCACGCCGCGCTTCGGGGTGTTGACGATGCGTTCGAAGGCCAGGTCATTGTCTGGCGAGGCCACGACCTTGAGATAGGCCAGCGCATCGCGCACTTCCTGGCGCTCGTAGAAGCGAGGGCCGCCCACCACGCGATAGGGAACGCCCAGCGTAATGAACCGGTCTTCGAAAGCGCGCATCTGGAATGAGGCGCGCACCAGGATTGCCATGTCCGACAGGCGCTCGCCCTTCAACTGCAGGCTTTCAATGTCGTCGCCAATGGCGCGGGCTTCCTCGTCGCCATCCCAGTGCGAGCGCACGCTGACGGGATCGCCTTCGTCGCGATCGGTCTTCAGCGTCTTGCCGAGGCGGCTTTCATTCTTGGCGATCAGGCCGGAAGCGGCACCCAGGATATGCGGCGTCGAGCGGTAATTTCGCTCGAGACGGATCACTTTCGCGCCCGGAAAATCCTTCTCGAAGCGGAGGATGTTGTCTACCTCCGCGCCGCGCCAGCCATAGATCGACTGGTCGTCGTCGCCCACGCAGCAGATGTTGTTGTGGCCCTGAGCGAGCAGGCGGAGCCACAGATATTGCGCCACGTTGGTGTCCTGATATTCGTCCACCAGCATGTATTTGAACTTGCGCTGATAGTCCTTCAGCACATCGGGGTTCTCCTGGAAGATGCGCAGCACTTCGAGCAGGAGATCGCCGAAATCGGCGGCATTCACGATTTTGAGGCGCTGCTGATACTCGGCATAGAGCTCGGCACCCCGGCCATTGGCGAAGCCGTGGGCTTCGCCCTTGGGCACGCGCGAGGGCACCATGCCGCGGTTCTTCCAGCCATCAATCATGGCGGCGAGCTGGCGCGCGGGCCAGCGCTTCTCGTCGATGTCGTGGGCGCTGAGAAGCTGCTTGAGCAATCTGATCTGGTCGTCGGTGTCGAGAATGGTGAAGCCGGATTTGAGGCCGGCCAATTCCGCGTGGGTGCGGAGGATCTTGACGCCGATCGAATGGAAGGTGCCGAGCCAGGTCATTCCTTCGACCACGCCGCCAATCAGAAAACCGATCCGCTCCTTCATCTCGCGCGCCGCCTTGTTGGTGAAGGTGACGGCGAGCATCTGACCGGGCCATGCTCTGCTGGTGGCGAGGATATGGGCGAGGCGCGTCGTCAGAACGCGGGTCTTGCCGGTGCCGGCGCCCGCGAGCACCAGGAGCGGGCCTTCCGTGCTTTCGACCGCCGCGCGCTGTTCGGCATTGAGACCCTTGAAGTAAGGTGGCTCTCCTTGCGCGAGCGCGCGCTGGGAAATGCTCCCCGGCTTAATGGGCGCAGGTGGGGCGTCATCATCGCCAAAATCGCCGAGATCGATGGGTTTAAGGGCCATATCCGAATCCTGAGAGGCCTATATAGCAACAGGCGGAACGAAATGCGAAACCGCTGGCCACAAAATTTGCCCCTGTGCAAGACTACGAGGAAAGAATTTTGCTCAGGGGCGCCCAGAACGAAGACATCGATCTTGCCTTCGACAGCGCGAGCCAGCTTTGCGTCCTGAGTGATGAGGCACAGTCCGAACAGTTGGGCTAGCGCAATGTAGGCTGCGTCATACGGACTAACGTTGTAGCGCATGCGCCACGACGGCCAGATCAGTTCAAAGGCCTCGAACCGCAAAAGCCGAAAGAGGAAAAAATCAGACACCGCTTGTTCGGCGCGCTTTGGCGAGAGTTCGCCCGCGAGTTCCTTCCGGCGAATTGCACTTACGACTTCTAGTCCAATCGTGCTGGGGACCACGTGCCAATCTTCGACGCCGCGAATGTATTTGAATTGCTGGTACAACTTCGGATGCAGCAGCAAATCGACGGCTGCGGAAGCGTCAAGGACGATCACCTGTTGTCCCGGTCGAGACGGATGATTTCGGCAGCACTCAAGACCGGTTCCACGGGCTCGCGTGTCGCGATGCGCTCGAACATCTGGTGCATGGAAATCCGGCGCGTCATTTCCTGCAGTTCCCGTCTCAGATATTCGGACAGGCTGAGGCCCGCTTCCTTGGCGGCCGCAGTCAAGTCCTCATAGACATAATCAGGGACGTTGCGGATTTGAAGGTCGCGCGTAAGAGCGGGCTTGTTCATGCGCCATGCATGCATCCGGAACGTTTAGAAGTCAACCGATTTCGCGGACAGTTGGCGAACTCAATCAGCGTCTATGCGTCCAGCTTCGGCTTTCTGCGGCGCAGCTCTTCGACGAGCCTTCGCCAAGTGACGGCGGTCTCCGCATCACCCGTGCGCTCGCACAAGGTCGCGTGGCGAGCCGCTTCCGACTCCGCGCCAAGGCCGTGAACGAAAACTAGCGCTTCCGCGTAACGGCTCAATTGCTGATTCATTTTTCGGCCTCCCTTCTGCGCCTTCGATCGAGCGGTAGGGGTTAAATGCACGTCAATTGTTGCACAAAGATGACGAGAGAAAATCACGCCACTTGACTTATTGGACAATCAACAGAAGCAAGCCGTCGCGAATACTCATAATACATTGAAAGTGAATCGTCACCTGAAAAATGTCCTCTGCGTAAGGTTTGAAGATTTGGAGTTAATGCCTGTGCGCGCGCAAATAAAACTGCCGCGCCGCAACATGACAATTCCTCCGCGGAATTCCGGTTCTATGCCAACTTGCGCTAAATCAATGCGGCAGCGCACAAATGCTGCTCTTTCGATGCCAACTTTCACGAAAGGAGTTGGCAATGAAACTCTCTCGATTTGCACTAGGCGTTCTGGCGCTGCTTGCCGTAACGGGCAACCCTGCGCAGGCAGATGACGATGATGGCTGGAGTTGGCAGATGTGGGGCTGGCACCGGGGCGGCGACATGCCGATGATGGGCCGTGGCACGATGATGGGCGGCCGTTTCGGCGTGATCGATGCCAACGATGACGGTGTCATCAGCGCCGATGAAGCGGCCTCTCAGCGCGAAGCCGTGTTCGCGGCGATGGACAGCGACGATGACGGCGAACTCACGGAAGCGGAGTTCATGGCGATTTCGTTCGGTCCTGGCCCAGGCTGGAACGAAGACCGCAAGGAGGCCATGCAAGCGAAGAAGAAGGAGCGCTTCGTCGCGATGGACCCGGATAAAAGCGGCAAGGTCACTCAGGCCGAGTTCATGGCGGAACAGCAGAAGCGCTTTGCTTCGGCTGACACGGACAAGGACGGCAAAGTGACGCCGTGGGAATTCCGCGCCATGCGCTGGCAATGACGCCTGAACACCGGATCGGGATCATCCCTTGCGGGGAATCCCGATCTTGTGGCCCACTTGCGGTGGGATCGGCAAAGATTTGTGCGCCGCACACATGGCCTCAATTCGCGCCGAGGACATCGGCCGGAAAGGGCGAGGACCGCTTCGCCGTCATATCCACATGCATCACGATGTTCTCGGTGATACAGGCCAGCCAGCCTTCGGTCGCGTGCAACATCTCCTGCACGTAGTGCACGCGTTTGGCGTCGTAATCGAGAATCCGGAGCGTGATCCGCACCGCATCGCCCGCATGGAGTTCGCGTACATAGGTGACATGGGCTTCGAGCGTGAAAAAGCTCGCATTCGCGGCCTTCACATAGTCGGGGCCAAGGCCAAGCAATGCGAAGGCCTCGTCCCCGCAGCGGTCG
>JAAURV010000299.1 GCA_012032065.1 Hyphomicrobiales bacterium | reverse complement strand
CGCCAGCATGTCGACGGTTGCGGGCGCGCCATCGAGCTGCCTTCCGCCATGATTGGAAACGATGATGCCATCGGCTCCAAGTTTCGCCGCGACAATCGCATCGTCCACGTCATTGATGCCCTTGAGCAGCAGCTTTCCGCCCCATTGATTGCGGATGAATTCGACCGATGACCAGTCCAGCGTCTGGTCGAACTGGTGGTTGGCCCAGTGTGAAAGATCGGCGAGGCTCGCCACATCCTTCGCGTGACCCATGATGTTGCCGAACTGCCGGTTCCTCGTGCGAGCATGCCCAGGCACCAGCGGGGCTTGGTCATCAAATTGATGATGTTGGCGATCGTCGGCTTGGGCGGAGTGGACAGGCCATTCCTGATGTCCTGATGACGCTGGCCGAGAATCTGCAAATCGAGAGTGAGCACCAGCGCCGAGCACTTAGCGTCTTTCGCCCGCTGCACCATGCGCTTCACGAAATCGCGGTCACGCATGACATAGAGCTGGAACCAGAAGGGTTTTGAAACGTGTTTCGCCACTTCCTCGATCGAGCACACGCTCATGGTCGACAGCGTGAAAGGCACGCCGAATTTCTGGGCGGCGCGGCAGGCGAGGATTTCGCCATCCGCGTGCTGCATGCCGCTGGATCCGACCGGCGCCAGGGCCACCGGCATGCTGACGTCTTCGCCCAGCATTGTGGATTTGAGCGAACGCCCCTCAATGTTCACGGCAATGCGCTGGCGGAGCTTGTATTTTGCGAAGGCGGCCGAGTTATCGACGAAAGTGCCCGCGGTATAAGATCCTGCCTCGCAATAGTCGTAAAACATCTTCGGCACGCGGGCGCGGTAAAGCCGATGCAGGTCTTCGATCGACGGGGCTTGGGCAGGTGTCATGGAACGCGTCTGGGATGTTGCCGGAAGGAGGTCGCTTCTAGCGCGGGGGCAGACGGTATGCAAACGCGCGGCTTCAATTCGTCAGGCCGCGGAAGAAACAGGTGGCGAAAAATTGCTCTCGCGCCTAGCTTCTGATTTGACCGACAGGATTGGGCGCCGGCAAGACAACATGCCGAGGAAGCTTACTATGGTGGGACAAACCCCAGCGGCACGCCGTGGCCATGACTATGAACTTGGCCACTCGGACGGGAAATCCGGCGGCTTGGCACCCAGGCAAGGCTCGTCGATCCCATGACACGCCGCTATTTCCGGGACTCGGGGATCGTAAACGGGATGCGGGTTCTCGACATCGGCAGCGGCGCTGGCGACGTTGCCTTCCTCGCCGCCGAGCTGGTGGGACCACAAGGTGAAGTCGTCGGCACCGACAAATCGCCCGCTGCCGTCGATGCGGCAACGGCCCGGCCGGAGCGTTCGCTCGACAACGTCACCTTCCGGCAAGGCGATCCCGCCGAACTGGTTTTCGAGCAGAGCTTCGATGCCATCGTCGGACGGTACGTGCTCATGTTCAACCCAGACCCGGCAGCGATGCTCAAGAGGATCGCGCGTCACTTGCGGCCTGGCGCGATTATTGTCTTTCACGAAGTGGATTGGAGCGGAGTCAAATCAAGCCCGCCTTGTCCAATTTATGACCGCTGCAACGATTGGATCGTACAAACCTTCCGCAAGGTTGGCACCAATGACTCCATGGGATTTGGGCTGCATTCCGCGTTTCTGAACGCCGGACTTCCCGCGCCCACCATGGGCTTGCATGCGCTGATTGGCGGAGGAAACGACGTCCTCAGCGGAATCGATCTCATCGGAGATCTCGTTATCACCATGATTCCAGTCATGGAGCAGATGGGCGTGGTCACCGCGAAAGATGTTCAGCCCGAAACCCTGATCGAGCGGATGCGCCGCGAAGCGATAGACAATGCCAGCGTTGTTGTCGGGCGCAGCGAAATTGGTGCTTGGGCAAGAGTGCCCTAGGGCTACTGCTTGCTCTTCAGAAACGCGATCAGATCGGCCCGCTTGCCCTCATCTTTGACCCCCACGAACGCCATCTTCGTGCCTTTCACGGCGTCGCGCGGCTTGGTGATATAGGTGTCGAATGATGCCTCATCCCAGACCGGCACGGTGGCGGCATAGGCCTTCATGGCTTCCGAATAGGCATAGCCCTCGACCGAGGCCACCTTGCGCCCGATCAATCCCTTGAGCGACGGTCCCGTCTTGTTGGTGGCGTCATCGATGGCGTGGCAAGCCATGCACAACTTGTAGACACTCGCTCCCTTGGCAGCATCGCCCTCGGCAGGAGCAGGTGCGGCCGTTACAGCCATGATCACTGCAGCACATGCAAAACGGACAATCATCAAGTCCTCTCATTCGGCTATTTCGCTTCTAAACATGATGGTCCAATATGGCGGTCAAATCAGTGCGACCAACGGACACGTGACAAAATGCTCACCATGCCGATTCCCGATACGGCAGCGATTGCCCACAGGGCAGAAATCGCCGCCGATCTTTCGCGGATCGTTCCGGGCGAGGGCGTCATCGCCCAGCCTGTCGCCATGCGCCCGTTTGAAACCGACGGGCTAACTGCCTACCGGCAATTGCCGCTCGTCGTGGTGCTTCCGGAAACGACGGCGCAGGTGAGCGAGGTGCTGCGCTATTGCCATGAGTGGAAGCTGAAAGTGGTGCCTCGAGGGGCTGGAACCTCGCTCTCGGGCGGCGCCTTGCCGCTCGCCGATGGCGTGCTGCTCGGAATGTCGCGGTTCAATCGTATTCTCGAGATCGACTATGCCAACCGCTGCGCCGTGGTGCAGCCGGGCGTCACCAATCTCGCCATCTCGCAAGCCGTGCAGCACGAAGGTTTCTATTACGCGCCCGATCCCTCGTCGCAGATCGCCTGCACCATTGGAGGCAATGTGGCGGAGAATTCCGGCGGCGTGCATTGTTTGAAATATGGCCTCACCGCCAACAATGTGATCGGCATCGAAATGGTGCTGATCACGGGCGAGGTCATCCGGCTTGGCGGCAAGCATCTGGACAGCGAGGGATACGATCTGCTTGGAGTGATGACCGGCTCCGAAGGATTGCTCGGCGTTGTTACCGAAGTGACGGTGCGCTTGTTGCGCAAGCCCGAAACCGCGCGCGCCATGCTCGCTGGATTCGCAACGAGCGAGGATGCGGGCCAATGCGTGGCCGACATTATCTCCGCCGGCATCATTCCCGGCGGCATGGAAATGATGGACCGTCCCGCCATTCATGCCGTCGAAGAATTCGTTCATGCCGGCTACCCGCTCGATGTGGAAGCCCTCCTCATCGTCGAACTGGACGGCCCGCAAGTGGAAGTCGATCAGTTGATCGCGCGCGTGACCGGGATTGCCAACCGCAATCGCGCCAAGAACCTGCGCGTCTCCAATACCGAAGACGAGCGCTTGCTGTTCTGGGCCGGGCGCAAAGCCGCGTTTCCGGCGGCGGGCCGTATCTCGCCGGACTATCTCTGCATGGACGGAACAATCCCGCGAAAACGCCTGCCTGAAGTCTTGCGCGGCATGACGGAACTTTCAGAGAAGTATGGGCTGCGCGTCGCCAATGTCTTCCATGCAGGCGACGGCAATCTGCATCCGCTCATTCTCTATGACGCGAACGATGCCGATCAATTGGAGCGCGCGGAGAAATTCGGCGCCGACATTCTGCGCTTGTGTGTGAAGGTCGGCGGCGTGCTCACCGGCGAGCATGGCGTTGGAATCGAGAAGCGCGATCTGATGCCCGAGATGTTTTCCGAGACCGATCTCAACCAGCAGCAACGCCTCAAATGCGCCTTCGATGCCGAAGGCCTGCTCAATCCCGGCAAGGTCTTTCCAACGCTCCACCGCTGCGCCGAACTCGGCCGCATGCATGTGAAGGGTGGTGCGCTGCCCTTCGCCGGCATTCCGAGATTCTGATGGCGGATGTATTGCAGCCTAGGACCGAAGAAGAGTTGGCCGGCACGATTTCGCGCGCCGTTGCGGAGAAGCAGCCGCTCGAAGTGATTGGCCTCGGAACGCGGCGTCGCTTGGGCAAGCCGATGCAGACGGCGGCGACCCTCGATCTCTCGGCGTTCTCCGGCATCATTGCTTACGAGCCGGAAGAACTCATCCTCGAGGCGGGCGCAGCCACACCGATGGCGGATATCGACAAGCTGCTCTCGAAACACAACCAGCATCTCGCCT
>JAAURV010000298.1 GCA_012032065.1 Hyphomicrobiales bacterium | reverse complement strand
TACGCCAGCCGCTTCGCCCGCGGGAGCTTGGGGGCTGGCCGCTTGGGCTTCGGGGCGTCAAGCGTAATGACGCTGGCCGCCGGCGCTCGTCCGGACCCTGCCGCGGGTCGAAGAGCAGCCGTTTTCGCGACTGGCTCATGCGGGGATCCAGGTAATGCTTGATCGTCGTGGCCACATCGACGCCCGACGCCACCTTTCCGGCAACAGCCGCTCTGATCCAATCCGACCTCGGAGTGACCAAAGGTTCGGCCTTCGATGTGCAGGCAGTCTGCTCCGGTTTTGTCTACGCATTGACCATCGCCGATAGCATGATCCAGACCGGGCTCTCGAACTGCGCAGTCGTGATCGGCTCCGAGACCTTTTCCCGCATTCTCGACTGGAAAGACCGCACCACCTGCGTGCTTTTTGGCGATGGCGCCGGGCGGCCGTGCTTCGAGCCGCCGATGGCAAGGGAACCACTGACGATCGCGGTATCCTCTGCTGCCGCCTGCGATCCGATGGACGCTATCACGACAAGCTTTATGTGGATGGCGGGCCATCGACCACGGGCACCGTGGGCCACCTGCGCATGGAAGGCCGCGAAGTGTTCAAGCACGCGGTCACCAACATCGCTTCGGTGATGGACGAAACCATCAAGGCGGCAGGCTTCAAGCCCGACGACATCCAGTGGTTCGTGCCGCATCAGGCGAACCGCCGTATTCTGGAAGGCACCGCCAAAAAACTGGGCGTTCCCGAAAGCCGGATCGTCATGACGCTCGACCGCCACGGCAATACCTCCGCCGCTTCCATCCCGCTCGCCTTCGATCTTGCCGTTCGCGACGGGCGGATCAAACGGGGCGATCTTGTCCTTATGGAAGCCATGGGTGGCGGCTTCACTTGGGGCGCAGTGCTAGCCCGCTTCTAAATCCGCCCGTAACTCATTGAGTTCCAACACTCTTATGTTGACGGGGAGGCGTTGTCCTGCTTAACGTGCGGGAAATTTGGAGGGGAGCGCCATGGCTGGCAAGACATTGACGCGCGCCGATTTAAGTGAAGCCGTCCATAGGGATATCGGGCTTTCGCGCACCGAATCGGCCGATCTGGTGAAATCCGTGCTTGATCTGATGTCGGAGGCGCTGATTTCCGGGCAATCGGTGAAGCTTTCCTCCTTCGGCACCTTCATGGTGCGCCAGAAGAATGGCCGGATCGGCAGAAATCCGAAGACCGGCGAGGAAGTGCCGATCACGCCGCGCCGGGTCATGGTGTTCCGCCCCAGCCAGGTGATGAAGAATGTCATCAATGGCCTAGAACCCGGCAAGGAAGACTAGGTGCCATGACGCCAATCGCCTCCGGGAGGGCGGGCCATGGATAAGTCTCCGGATGCCTTCCGCACCATCAGTGAAGCCGCAGAGGAACTGAACGTTCCCCAGCACGTGCTGCGTTTCTGGGAAACCCGTTTTGCGCAGATCAAACCAATGAAGCGCGCGGGCGGCCGCCGTTATTACCGCCCTGCTGATGTAGAGTTGCTCAAGGGCATCCGCAGCCTCCTGTATGGCGAAGGCTACACCATTCGCGGCGTGCAGCGGATTCTCAAGGAAGAGGGGCCGAACTTTGTCTGCGGCGTCGGACGCGGAGAAGTCGCGGCGCGTAAATCCGAACTGCCGGGCGAACAAGACGGCGGCTCCGGCAGTCCTCCGCCACCAGGCAAAGCACCTTTGGCAAGACCCCCGGATAAGGCTGGCAATGCCGGCCTTTCCGAGGCGCAGCAGCAGTCCCTCAATCAGGCGCTCAAGGAACTCGGCGAGGCCAAGGGCCTGCTCGAGCCCGGCTCCTGAATTGCCGCGCAAAGGCGGCGGAGTCTCCGATCCGGTTTCGGGTGCTTGTCGCGATAGAGGCTGCCCGCAGTGACCCTCGTCCGCATGTTCAGGCTCGTGCTCAATCTCGTGGGCACCCGGTTCGCCGGCGCAGCGCTTGGGCTACTTAGCCAACTGATACTCGCGCGGCTCTTCAACAAGGACGATGTCGGCATCATATTCATCGCCATGAGCGCGGTTGCCTTCGCGAGCCTCGCAATCACTGGCGGTTATCCGGCACTGGCGCTCACTTGCCTTCCTCGTTACCTGGCGCTTGGCCGCGCCTCGCTTGAAAAGGCTTTCTTCGCCGCGTTCCGCCACGATGCGTTGATTCTGGGACTGGCCGGCGCGGCACTTACTGTCATCGCTGCGCTATTGCTTCCGCTCGATCCGGGCACGCGCCTTGCGCTGTTCTTCGCCTGCATCACCGCGCCGTCTTCGGCCTTCATCCGCATCAACTCCTCGATCGCCAATTCCCGGCGGCGCTATGCGCTTTCCTACGTGCCGGACTTCATTTATAGACCGGGGTTGCTGCTCCTGTTCGTGTCCGCAAGCTGGGCCATTGGAGTGAATCTCACCGTATGGCATGTCTTGTGGGCGTTCTTCGCGGTGAATGTGTTGGTTGCGGCAGGCCAGGCGTATTTGCTGCGTGGCGCCGGCATCTTATCAGGGCTTGCAACGAAACCCCGCCACAAGCTCGCGCCATATCTGCGTGGCCGCGCGTTCTCGCTGGTGATCGTGGCGGCGATCGCCACGGCTTTCTCCGATCTCGTGACGCTCGTTGGAGGTTTCTTCCTGCCCCACGAGGATGTTGCGGTGCTCGGCGTTGCGGTGAGGCTCGCGGCCATCGCCGCTTTCGTGACTCAGGCTGCGCAGCAGTTCATCCTGCCAGACCTCACTGCTGCTTTGACGCGCAGCGGATCGGCGGAAGCGCGGACCATGCTCTTCAGAGTCAACATCATCGCCATCGGAACGATTGCGGCATTCATTCTGGGAACGGCGCTCTTCGGTGGCCTGGTGCTGAGAATTTTCGGCGAAGGTTATGAAACGGGCAAGTGGGCGCTGGTTCTGTTTCTCGTTGGCCAAGCAATCCGCGCCGCGGGCGGCATGAACCAGCACCTGCTCTCGCTCGCTGGCCAGCAGCTCCAGACAGCGGGCGCATGCCTGCTGGCGATAATCGTGCTTCTCGCCTATCGGCGCTGCTCGCGCCGCGTTTCGGGGTCGAGGGAATTGCCATGGCCGTCATCGCCAGCGAACTCTTCTGGGCGCTCATGCTGGGCGCTCAGGCGCACCGCCTGGCGGGCCAGCGCGGCGATGTTCTGGCGCTAATCAAGCGCGTTTGACTTCGCCCAAGAGGATGCTAAACCCGCGCCCAAGTCGGAGCGTAGCGCAGCCCGGTAGCGCACTACTCTGGGGGGGTAGGGGTCCGGGTTCGAATCCCCGCGCTCCGACCATCCGCCTTCGCGTTACCCGCTTCGGCTCTGCAAGCCGGCCACGGATCTGCCCGCTAAGCTTGCCGTCCCAACAATGTCTTGATTTGGCGTACGGCTCTGTCGGGCGTGGCGCGAAGCAAACCGGTCTTCACGAGCCCCTTGATGCAGGTTGGTTCCGAGAGATCGCGGTAGCGCCATTGGAGCGCAAGACGGCTGGCGAGTTGCGCCTTTCGCTTCTTCCACGATACGCTGTTGCGTGTCTCGTACTTCTCAAGCAGCACCGCTTGCGCATTGTCGATGCCGAACCCCGCTTCGGCGGCTCTCAGTATCATGTCGTAGTCCTCGGCGGCTTCGAACTCCTTCGAATAGCGTCCGATCTTGCGGAAAACATCGGGCCTTATCATCAGGGCGGGATGGCAGACCGGCATGTTCGAGAACATGGCGCGGCGAATATTCCCGGCGCCGGACGGAAACTCGACAACGTACCGCCCGCCATCCTCATAGATCATCTCAACCCAAGACCCGGCGATCGCCACATGAGTGTTGGCGAGGAGAAACTGCGTCTGTGCTTCGAGTCGAGCCGGCTTGGCTCTGTCGCCGCAGTCAATGAGACAAATGAGATCGAAGTTTTCGGCGAGAATGTATTCGAGTCCCGGATTGCGCACCTCGTTAACGCCGACATTGCGTGGCAATTCGATGAGATGATAATCGATGCCTTCGAGCAGCTTCCGGTAGTCGGGCTTGCGCGCGCTGCCATCGTCCACGAGCACCAGCGTGAACGGCATCGATTGCTGGCTGAGGCTGGCGAGCGTGCCTTCGATTTCCGGTCCCGCATTGTAAACCGGCATGAGCACGGCGATACGGGAGGTTTCATCGGGCCACCATCCGC
>JAAURV010000297.1 GCA_012032065.1 Hyphomicrobiales bacterium | reverse complement strand
GGCGGAGGCCGCCGTGGGCGAGGTGTTCGGCACCTTGCCGGTGGTGGTCGCGGTGATCTTCACCCGATCCAGAGCGATCTGGAACTCCTCGGCGACGATCTGCGCGACCTTGACCATCAGTCCCTGGCCCATCTCGGTGCCGCCGTGATTGAGCTGGATCGAGCCGTCGGTGTAGACGTGCAGGAGCGCGCCTGCCTGGTTCAGATGGCTGACCGTGAAGGAGATCCCGAACTTGACCGGGGTCAGCGCCAGGCCGCGCTTGAGGATCGTGCTGCCCTGATTGAAGTCGATGATCGCCTGGCGCCGCGCGCCGTAGTCGGCACTTGCCTCCAGCTCCGCGATCAGCTCCGGCAGGATGTTGTCGGTGACCTTCATGTGATAGGGCGTGCGGTCGCGCGCGCCCTGCCCGTAGAGGTTCCTTCGCCTGACCTCCAGCGGGTCGAGGCCGAGATGGCGCGCGATATGCTCGATCACGCGCTCGATGCCGACCATGCCCTGCGGTCCGCCGAAGCCGCGAAACGCCGTATTGGAAACGGTATTGGTGCGATAGCGATGCGAGATGACTTCGGCGTTCTTCAGGAAATAGGAGTTGTCCGCATGGAACATCGCGCGGTCATTGATCGCAGCTGACAAATCAAGCGAATAACCGCAACGCGACTCTAAGACCACTCTCGCGCCTTCGATGTCGCCGTCCTTGCTGAATCCGACATCATACTCGTATTCAAAATCGTGACGCTTGCCGGTCATGATCATGTCATCGTCGCGGTCGAGGCGGCATTTGGCGGGCCTCCCCGTGATGCGCGCTGCAAGTGCCGCAAGGCAGGCCCATTGCGCGGCCTGGCTTTCCTTGCCGCCAAACGCGCCACCCATGCGCCGGCACTCGCAAGTGACCAATGCATCGGGCAGGTTCAACATCTTGGCGATCAGGTGCTGCACTTCGGTTGGGTGCTGGGTCGAGCAGAGAACCAGCATTGCCCCTTGCTCCTCGGGGTAGGCGGCCGAGACCTGGCCTTCGAGATAGAAGTGCTCCTGGCCGCCTATCAGGAAGGTTTCCTCAAGCCGCATCGGCGCGGCCTTGACCGCCGCTGCCGCGTTGCCGCGCTTGAACTCGTAAGGCGGCAGCACGTCCTCCGTGCCCATGGCGATCGCCTCGTCAACGGTGACCGCGGGCTTCACCGCATCGATCTCGACCTTTCCCAGGCTCGCCGCGCGCCGCGCGGCTTCTCGCGTTTCCGCCACGACCGCGAACACCACCTGGCCGTGGAAGATGATCTCGCCGTCAGCCAGAATCGGATCGCCGCCAATCGACGGACTGCAATCGTTAACGCCCGGAACATCCTTCGCCGTCAGGACCGCAATCACACCCGGAGAGTTTCTCACCGCATCGAGATCGACGGACTTGATCTTTCCTCTTGCCCCGGTCTTCGCATAGCCCGGCGCAATGTGAAGCATCCCCTCGGGCTCGCGTACGTCGTCGATGTAGAGTGCGGTGCCCTGCACATGCATCGGCGCGCTGTCGTGAGCGAGCGCCAGGCCGACGGCCGCCGCTTCGCGTTGCTGCTTGCGAACGGCCGCCATCACGCGGCCTTCTCGCGGATGCCGATCACGCGCGTCTCGGCGCTGGAATTCACCGACAGTTCGATCAGCGCCTTGCGCAGGAGCGCTTGCGCCACATCGAGGCGATAGGCAGCGGAAGCGCGCATGTCGCTGATCGGCGCAAAATCTTCCGCCAATGCGGCGATTGCTGCTTCCCAGGATTTCTCATCACCCAAAGACGCGCCGGCAAGGGCAGCCTCGGCATTGGCGGCACGCTTCGGCGTTGCCGCCAGACCACCGAAGGCCAGCCGCGCGGAGGAAACGCGGCGCCCTGCCAGCGCGAACTTGAATCCCGCCATCACGGCGGAAATATCCTGATCGAAGCGCTTCGAAATCTTGTACGCGCGGAAGGCTTCGCCGGACTTGAGCTTCGGGACATCGACCCGCCACACAAGCTCGCCCGGTTTCCTGTCTTGCTTGCCATAGGCGATGAAGAAATCTTCGATCGGCAAGCTGCGCTCGCTGTCTCCATGCCGCAGCACCAGGTTTGCCCCGAGCGCAATGAGCATGGGCGGGGTATCGCCGATGGGGGACCCATTGGCGATATTACCGCCCACCGTTCCGGAGGCTCGCACCTGTGTCGAGCCTAACCTGCGAAGCGCCTCGCCCACATCGGGATCGAGCTTCCGCATCGCCTCTTCCGCTTCCGCGTAAGTTGCCGCCGCGCCGATGCTGAGGGTATCGGCGGTCTCCTCAATCTCATGCAGTTCGCGCGCATTGTGGACGTGAATGATCTTGGGAAGCGTGCGCATTTGCTTGGTGATCCACAAGCCAACATCCGTGGCGCCGGCAACAATCGTCGCATCGGGATGCGCCGCCGCAAGCCGCGCCAGCGATGCCGCGTTCGCCGGAATGGCCGTCATTCCCTCCAAACCCCCGGCGATCACATCCTCGCCATCGGCAAGCGCTGCAAGTTGCGCCGCCGCATGGCCCGCATTCTTCGCCCACTTGTCCGCGGGCGATCCGGTGCAAGATGCAATCGCCGCATCGACAATCGGGGCGATAGCCGGTGCAACGGCAGAGATTGCCGGCGATATGGTCCACGATCTCGTCCCGCGTGGGCCGCTTGCCTTTCTGATAGAGCGTGAACAGCGCCATCACGAAACCCGGCGTGCAGAAGCCGCATTGCGAGCCGTGTTGCTCCACCATCGCCTGCTGCACCGGATGCAGCGTGACCCCATCCGCCAGATCGTCGACAGTCACCAGTTCCTTGCCGTGAAGCTGGCCCATCAACAGAATGCAGGCATTGACCGGCTCATATTCGATGCGCCCGTCGCGCAGTGTTCCGAGTGCCACGGTGCAGGCGCCGCAATCGCCCTCGTTGCAGCCTTCCTTGGTGCCTTTCGATCTTTCCTCGAGGCGCAGGTAGTCGAGCACGGTCCGCATTGGCGATGCGGGCGCATACTCGACGACCGCTCCCTTTCGCAGAAATTTGATCCTGTCTTGCATCCCGATCAGCTCCCGCGATAAGTCGAATAGCCGTAAGGCGAGATCAGCAGCGGCACATGATAGTGAGCGCTTGCATCGGCGATGCCAAAGCGTATCGGGACGATGTCGAGGAAGGCGGGTTCCGGAAGATCGATGCCGCTGGCGCGCAGATAATCACCGGCGAAAAACAGCAACTCGTATGTCCCCGGTTTGAAGGCCTCATTCTCCAAATCGGCTTGTCGGCGCGGCCGTCGTGATTGGTGAGAACGGTCTTGATCAGCGCGTGGGTCTTACCCGCGCTCCACAGCTCGATCTTCAGGCCCGCGGCTGGTTTGCCGGTGGCCGTGTCGAGGACATGCGTGGTCAAAACGTCCCATGCCGCCAAAAGCTCCCTACCCATTCCGATTGATCCGCCGGTCATTCGCGCCGCCAGCGTTATGAAGTTTTCTAGCACGCCCCTCTTGTTCGAAAAAGAAGAGAAAATGTCATTCAGCGTTCACTTTTTCGAACATAGTCCTCTTCCGGAAGCGCCTTTCGCACAAACCCGATGAAGGCGTCAGCCGCGAGCCTGCCCACTTGCCCCGCGCGCCGCACCACCATCAGCCGGTCGGGCGTCAGCCGCCGCTCGGAAAGGGGCACGAACACCAGCCGCCCCTTGGAGAGATCGTCCTCGATGCCGATCCGCGTTTGAAATCCGATGCAGCTTCCGCGCCTTGCCAGTGTTGCCATGAGCCGGAGCGAGTTGCATTCGAACACAGGCTTCGGCAACTCCGCGGGCGTCAACCGGTCGAGAATGGTTCTGAGGCTCAATCCCCGCTGCGGCCAGGCCAGCGGATAGGCTGCGCAATCGGCAATGGTCACCGACTTCATCTTGGCGAGCGCATGTTTCGGCGACATGGTGGCGCCGACTTGCATGTCGCGGCCAAGCTCAACTTCGAGTCCGTCCAAAGTTGCGGGATTGAATGTGAACCCCAGATCGGCATCGTGATCGCGCACCAGCGTGGTCACCGCATCGGATCCCGCAACAGTCACCGTCACGTCGATCCCCGGATAGGCGGCCGCGAAACTCAACAGCAGTTCCGGCAGGATCGACACCGACACGCTTTCGACCGTGGCGATCCGCAAGCTGCCGCGCTTTAGTCCCCGCAACGCACTCAGGTGAT
>JAAURV010000296.1 GCA_012032065.1 Hyphomicrobiales bacterium | reverse complement strand
ATCTTCGATCGTCTCGTGTCCGAAACATTATCGATCCGCGACCAGATCGCCGCTATCGCAGCCGCCGCCGCCGAACTGGATGTCGCCTCGTCGCAGGCTGAACTTGCCGCGCGGCGGAACTATGTCCGGCCCCTTGTCGATGCGTCGCTCGCCTTCGTCATTGAGGAAGGCCGGCACCCGGTCGTTGAAGCTGCGCTGGCCGCCGATGCCGCCAGCGCCTTCATTCCCAACAATTGCGATCTCTCGTCCGCGGGAAAGCGTTTATGGCTTTTGACCGGCCCCAACATGGCGGGCAAATCCACCTTCCTCAGGCAGAACGCCTTGATCGCCGTGCTCGCCCAGGCCGGATTTTTCGTGCCCGCGAAGTCCGCGCATATCGGGGCGGTGGATCGTCTCTTCAGCCGCGTCGGCGCCGCCGACGATCTGGCGCGCGGACGCTCCACCTTCATGGTCGAGATGGTCGAGACCGCGGCGATCCTCAATCAGGCGGGCGAACGCTCGCTCGTCATTCTCGATGAAATCGGAAGAGGAACCGCGACCTTCGATGGCCTCTCCATTGCCTGGGCGGTGGTCGAGAACTTGCATGAAGTGAACCGCTGCCGCGCCCTTTTCGCCACGCACTATCATGAATTGACCGCTCTTGCCTCGCGCCTCGATGGCCTCGCCAACGCGACCGTGAAAGTTCGCGAATGGCAAGGCGATGTTGTCTTTCTGCATGAAGTGGCGCCGGGCGTCGCCGACCGCTCCTATGGGATACAGGTGGCAAAACTCGCGGGCCTTCCTGCCGCGGTGACCACGCGCGCCAGCGAAGTGCTGCACCAGCTCGAATCGAGCGAAACTTCCGCTCCGCACAGAACGCTCGCCGACGATCTCCCGCTCTTCTCCGCATCCCGGCCAAAGGGTGCGCAGGCCGCGCACGAGCCGAGTAAGGTGGAGGAGCGGCTCAAGGCAATCTCGGCGGACGAGCTTAGTCCGCGCGAGGCTCTTGCCTTGCTCTACGAATTGAAGCAGTCCCTCCCGCGTTCCACATGACCACCGATTCCATCGAAAACCCCAAGGCGCTGATCGACGAGGCGGCATTGGCGAGCCGCCTCGAAGCCATCGCCTCCGATCAGGAAGCTGCATCCGCGCGGCTCCGCCCGGCGGTTGTCGAAGTGCTGAAGGACGTGCTGGCGAAAGGACGCGCCGAAGCCGAACGCCGCCTTCTCAAGGACGGCAAGGGCACGGCCTGCGCCATTAACCTCGCTTACATCCAGGACCGCATCATCTGCGCTCTCTTCGATCTTGCAACTCTCAGGTTGTTTCCCGCTTCGAAACTGACGGAGCCGGAGAAGATCGCGGTCGTGGCGGTCGGCGGTTATGGACGCGGCACGCTGGCGCCCGGCTCCGACATCGATCTCTTGTTCCTGCTGCAAGGCAGGCAGACGCCATGGAGTCAAAGCGTCGTCGAGTTCATTCTCTATGCGCTGTGGGACTCGCGCCTTAAAGTCGGCCACGCCACGCGCACGGTCGAGGACTGCATCAAATACGCCAAGACCGACACGACCATACGCACCGCCATGCTCGAGGCACGCCACATTTGCGGCGACAGTCCGTTGTCGGATGAGTTGTCTCGACAATTCCGCGCGTCGATAGTGGCGGGGGGCGCCCGCGCCTTCGTGGCGGAGAAACTTGCCGAGCGCGATGCCCGCCATGCCAAGGCCGGCGCCAGCCGTTATCTCGTCGAGCCGGATGTGAAGGACGGCAAGGGCGGCCTGCGCGATCTCCACACGCTGTTCTGGATCGCCAAGTTCATCTTCACCACCAACTCGCCTGAAGAACTCGCGGAGAAAGGCGCTTTCTCGCCATCCGATTTGCGCCGCTTCCGCAAATGCGAGGACTTTCTCTGGGCGGTGCGCTGTCACTTGCATTTCATATCCGGGCGCGGCGAAGACCGGCTGAGTTTCGACCGCCAGTCCGAGCTTGCCGAGCGGCTTGGCTACAAAGCTCATGGCGGCTTGAAGCATGTCGAGCGCTTCATGAAGCACTACTTTCTAATCGCCAAGGACGTGGGCGATCTCACCCGCATTCTCTGCGCCAGCCTCGAAGCCCGCCAGATCAAGGAGGCGCCGGCCTTGAGCCGGGTTCTCGGTTTCTTCAGAAGTTCGCCGGCGGCCACCATCAAGGACTCCAGGGATTTCAAGATCGAGAGCGGCCGCGTGACGTTCGCGCGATCCGATGTGCTGGAGCGCGACCCCGTGAACCTCATTCGCCTGTTCTGGGCGGCGGACAAGCAGGGCGCCGAAATCCATCCCGAGGCCTTGCGGCGGGTACGGAGGCTGCTGCCGCTCATCAACCGCGACCTCTGCAATGATCCGGAGGCGAATCGATTGTTTGTCGATATCCTGGCCAATAGTTCCGATCCCGAAACGTCCTTGCGGCTCATGAACGAAGCCGGCGTGCTTGGCCGGTTCATTCCTGATTTTGGCCGGATCGTCGCGTTGATGCAGTTCAACATGTATCATCATTTCACCGTTGACGAGCATTTGATCCGCGCCGTCGGCGTGCTCGCGGCCCTCGAACGCGGAGAGTTGAGCGAAGAGCATCCGCTCTCGGCATCGATCCTGCCCACGCTCAGAGGCCGCCGCGCGCTTTATGCCGCGGTGTTCCTGCACGACATCGCCAAGGGCAGGGAAGAGGATCATTCGATCGCGGGCGAGCAAGTGGCGCTTGCCCTTTGTCCGCGTCTTGGCCTTTCGCCATCTGAAACCGAGACCGTGGCCTGGCTCATCCGCCACCATCTGCTCATGAGCGAAACCGCGCAGATGCGTGACTTGAACGACTTCAAGACCATCCTCGATTTCTGCGCCATCGTGCAAAGTCCGGAACGCCTCAAGCTTCTCGTTATTCTGACCGTGGCGGATATCAGAGCGGTTGGCCCCGGCGTATGGAACGGCTGGAAGGGTCAACTCCTCCGCACGCTTTACGCGGAGTCGGAGCCCGTTCTTTCGGGCGGCCACACCGGCACCACGCGGAAGGAGCGCGTCGCCGAAGCCCAGAGCCGTTTCTTCTCGCGCTTCCTCACTTGGAGCGATGCCGAAAAGCAGGCCTATGCCGCGCGCCACTACGATCCCTATTGGCTCAACGTCGACATTGGCAAGCAGATCAGACACCGCTCATTGATCGCCAGCGCCGGTCCCAGGGAAGTTGTGACGGAAGTTGCCTCCGACGCCTTCACCGCCATCACCGAGCTCACAATTTACGCCCCCGATCATCCGCGGCTGCTGGCGCTCATTACCGGCGCATGCGCCGCGTCGAACGCCAACATCATGGGGGCACAGATATTCACCACCACCGATGGCATGGCGCTCGACACGATCTTGATTCAGCGCGAGTTCCAGACCGAGGACGACGAACTCCGCCGCGCCGAGCGCATCGCCGAAACCATCCGCAAGGCCCTGCGCGGCGAAATCCGTCTCAAGGAAGCGGTCGCCAAAGCCTATCGCCCGCAGCCCCGCATCGGGGCATTCTCCGTCGAGCCCCGCGTCATCATCGACAATCAATCGTCGAACCGGCACACTGTCGTCGAAATCAACGGCCTCGACCGCATTGGCCTATTGCACGATCTGACCGAAGCGCTCTACCGCCTCAATCTCAATATCGCTTCCGCCCACATCACCACATTCGGCGAGAAGGCGGTGGACGTGTTCTATGTGACGGACTTGACCGGCGGAAAGATCGAAAGCCCCGAGCGCGGCGCGCAGATCGAGGCGGCGCTGACGAAAGTGCTTGAGCCGTTGCCGGCCGCGGAGAAGCAGACGGCATGAGGAGAGCTGCTTCATGTCGCTTCTGAAATCCGCTGCCACCGTCGGCGGACTTACCTTGGTAAGTCGCCTCCTCGGCTTCGTGCGCGATCAGTTGATTGCCTTCACGGTCGGCACCGGGCCCGTGGCAGAAGCCTTCTTCGTTGCGCAGCGCTTGCCTAATCTGTTCCGCGCGCTCTTTGCCGAAGGTGCCTTCAACAATGCGTTCGTCCCGCAATTCGCGCGCATGGCGGAAGGCGAGGGACAGGAGAAGGCCTTCGGTTTCGCCCGCGATACGCTCTCGGTCCTCTTCACCTGGATGCTGATCTTCTGCGCTCTCGCCATGATCTTCATGCCCTGGCTCATGCCGCTGCTGGCGCCCGGCTTCAGCGGCGATGAAGCAAAGCTTTCTCTCG
>JAAURV010000295.1 GCA_012032065.1 Hyphomicrobiales bacterium | reverse complement strand
GTCCACAAAAAAGCCGCGCCACGAAGTCGAAGAGGTTCTTCGAGACTGCCACTGGCTCGCCTGGGAAGCGCGGAATCTCGACAGCTCCTGAGGACCTCTCCATTTCATCAGACTCCCAACAGCGGACCGGCCCTCCGGTTGCCGCCACGCATCCGCGAGCTCAATTCATCTGTGTACGGATTAATTCACCTCCCACACCCCATGGGCGCTAACTTGAACACGAGAAACGCCAAAATGCCGTCATTCCAGCCAAGCCGGAGCGAAGCGCAGGCGCGAGCTGGAACCCAGCTTTGGTTCAGCAAGCGCGCCTGTGTCAGGCAAAGCTGGGTTCCAGCTCGCGCTCCGCTGCGCGTCGCTTGGCTGGAATGACGGGTGTTTTTGCCTTAAGTTAGCGCCTATGGGATCAAGTCCGGGGACGGCCATGGAGAGAGTGGGGATGGGGTGTGGCGATGCGGAGGCAGCTAGGAGCTATCAAGCTTCCGCGCCTCCCAGGCGAGCCAGTGGCAGTCTCGAAGAACCTCTTCGACTTCGTGGCGCGGCTTGTTGTGAACATAGGGAGGAGGACCGGGGCGGATGGGATTGGTGTAGATCAACCGCTCTTTCGAAAGTCTCTCCCGCCTCGCCTTCCAGCGCAGGAAACGTTTGGCTTGGCCGGACAGATCGTCAAGCGCGCCTTTGATCGCCCCGAGCCTGCCGGCAAGAGACGCGGCATTCACTTTGCCGTCCTTTATCGGAGCGGGTTTGGATTGGGCGATGAGATCGCGGCTCTTTCTCTGCAAGGCCCGGAGAGCTGCGGGGGTGAGATCGGCGGGGGAGAAACTTTTGAGAGGATGTTTCGGGCGAGGCTCGGGAGGCAGAAGCGGCGGACGGATGTCCTCGAGCCGGAAAGCGGGCCGCTTGCCGCCGCCTTTCCCTTTCCCGGAAAACCTTCCTTGGGGCCGGAACGCGGAACCGCGGGCTTCACGAACCATTCCCCGCGCAGCAGCGACAATCAATCGCCGGACAGCGGCTTCGGCAGGCCGGAGAATGCGCAGGATGGCGGTGTGCAGCCCACGCGGAATCCGATCAATGGCCGCACCTTCCGATAGCCCGAGCATGGCAAACAACGAAGCCACGATGCGCAAAAGCGCATCCCGGTTCCGGTTCATCGCCAAGTCCCAGTCCATGGGCGTTCCTCTTCAGGTTTGGGAACAAACATAGAACGATTAAAACGAATGTCAAGGACTAATTTTCACCGCCGCCACGCTAGGGCTATCGCATGTGACATGATGTTCACCCTTCCCCCGTCGGGGGAAGGTGCCTCGAAGGGGCGGATGAGGGACTTGAGGAATGGTACAGTGCCCAGTTTTTCGCATCGCGACGTCGGCAAGGCCCTCATCCGGCGCTTCGCGCCACCTTCCCCCAACAGGGGAAGGGTGAAATTCACGCCAAATGCGATAGCCCTATCGCCACGCGAAGCCTGGAGGGGTGAAAGTTAGACG
The DNA here is from genome assembly GCA_012032065.1 of Hyphomicrobiales bacterium. GTDB lineage: Bacteria > Pseudomonadota > Alphaproteobacteria > Rhizobiales > Aestuariivirgaceae > Aestuariivirga. The sequence goes on along the minus strand of JAAURV010000295.1, from coordinate 2,744 downwards.
TTCTCGCTCACGAATATCTCCGGCGGCAGAAACGTTTGCTGAGGCGTGAAGCGGCCTTCTTCGCAGGCGGCGGTCAGGTGGGAGATGGTGCGGAGCGCCAGGGGCAGGACGGGGGTTCCCAGCGCCAGATCGATGACGTTTTCGATGAGGGCGGCTTGGGTGCTGGCGGTGAGTTCGTTGCAGACAGCGACGGGCCTTGGCTGGCCGGTCAATTCGCGGAGCGCTTTGATGAGGCCGTCCTGGCCGCCGCCCGCGACATAGATGGCGGCGAGGTCCGGGTAGGAGGCGAGCATGCCGGAGACGGCTTCGTAGGCGATGCGCTCGTCGTCGAGATTGATGATGGGCTCCAGGAGCTGCATTTGCGGAGCGTGCTCGCGCATATAGGCGCGGAAGCTGATCTCGGAGGTTTCCTGATTGAGATAGCGGTGGCTGCCGACGAGGATGCCGATGCGGCCCTCCTGCTTTGCCATGCGGCTGATGGCCCAGCCGGCGATGCGGCCGCACTTCCTGGAATCGAGGCCGAGGTGGCCTTTGCAGGAGGGCGTGGTGATCTGGCTCAGGAGCGTGACGACGGGCTTGCCGCGGGCCACGATTTCATCGACGGCCTGATTGATTTGGGGATGGTCCATGGCGACGACGGCGAGCGCATCGACCTTGGGTGCGATGTCGCGGAGGCGCCTGGCGACGACGGCGGGGACAAGTTCCTCGATGAATTCGAGGATCGCCTTGCCTTCGATTTCCTTCGCGGACTTTGTCGCTTGTACCAGTTCGCGGCCCAAATTCTGGTAGAATGCGTCACGCTTTTGCAGGAGAAATCCGAACTTTCGCACGGGCGTTTCGGCAATTCTGCGCTTGAGCAGACTGGTGGCATGATAGCCGATGCGTTCAGCTGCCTTGACTACACGTTGCGCGGTGTCGTCGCTCACGGGCAAGCGGCGGTTGATGACGCGGTCGACGGTTGCGATGGAAACTCCGGCGGCGTGCGCGAGATCGGTCAAAGTGGGGCGTTTCACCATGAAAAGGGCCGGCGAGCGATGATGTGAAATGACATGATATGATGGATTCTATCATTTCGCATTGATAAAGCGAAGCAAAGATTCTACGCCACATGCAAATTGGAGAGCCGATCGATGACGACCATGGCGCCTACCGCAAATTACGGTCACCGGGACTATGGCCTCATCGGCAGGGAAGCCGATGCCGCGGTGAAGGCGGGGCTCAAGTCGGCCGAGTGGTATCACACCGACGTTTCGCGCAAGGACATGAAGGAGCTGATGAAGCGCTCCGATCAGCCGGCGATCCGCGACACGATTATCTGGATTGGCGCATTCGTTGTGTTCGCGGGACTGGCGATCTGGCTGTGGCCGAGCTGGTGGGCAGTGCCGCCGCTTCTGGCTTATGGCGTGCTCTATGGATCGTCGACAGACTCGCGCTGGCATGAGTGTGGCCACGGCACCGCGTTCAAGACCGCGTGGATGAACGACGCGGTCTATCAGATTTCCAGCTTCATGATCATGCGCAACCCGACGCGCTGGCGCTGGAGCCATACGCGGCATCACACGGACACCTATATCGTGGGCCTCGATCCCGAAATCGCGGTGATGCGGCCGCCAGCGGCGCTTAGAACCGCGCTCGCCTATACCGGCATCCTCGATGCCTGGGACGCCATGAAGAGCATGGTCATCTATACGCTCGGCGCAATCCCCGCCGGCGAGAAGACCTTCATTCCGGAAATGGAGTGGCCCAAGGCGATCGCGGCGGCGCGTATCTGGTTCGCGATCTATGCGGCGGCCATGATCCTTGCCGTATATCTCGGATCATGGCTGCCGATCGCGCTGGTTGGCACGCCACGGCTTTATGGCGCGTGGCATCATGTGATGACCGGACTGATGCAGCATGGCGGGCTTGCCGACAATGTGCTGGACCACCGGATGAATTCGCGCACGGTTCTGATCAACCCGATCTCGCGCTTCATCTACTGGAACATGAACTATCACGTGGAGCATCATATGTTTCCGATGGTGCCCTATCACGCGTTGCCGAAACTGCACGCACTGATCAAAAACGATCTTCCCGCCCCTACCCCTTCGATCTGGGCATGCTACAAGGAGATGTTGCCGGTGTGGGTGCGGCAGTTCCGCGGCGAGGATGTTTATCTGGTGCGCGAATTGCCGGCGACGGCGAAGCCCCATCGGCCGGACCTGCATGGTCAAACGCAGGCCGTGGCGGCGGAATAAGAAGACTGGGAGGAGTAACGTGGCAAACTGGATTGAGGCCTGCGCGGCGGACGCCATCGATGCCGAGGATGTCTCGCGCTTCGATCACGGCGGCAAGACATTCGCGGTCTACCGTTCGCCCGAGGACAAATACTACGCGACCGAAGGGCTGTGCACGCACGAGAAGATCCATCTTGCCGACGGCCTGGTGATGGACAACATCATCGAATGCCCCAAGCACAATGGCCGCTTCGACTATACCAACGGCAAGGCCATTGGCGCGCCGGTTTGCATCAACCTCAAAACCTATCCGGTGAAAGTCGAGGGCGGCAAAGTCTTCATCGACATCGCCTGACGTTCATGGCTATCCGATTGACACATCTCTTTTCACCAGCCGTTGATTGCAAATGTCCTCCCCCGCCTTTTAGCGGGGGAGGAGGGGGACCCATGACGCGAAGCGTCATGGGGGAGGTGAGGGGGAGTCAAGAAGGCGCAATGACTCACCCTCACCTCCCCATCATGCTGACG
>JAAURV010000294.1 GCA_012032065.1 Hyphomicrobiales bacterium | reverse complement strand
GCGTCCTGATGGAATATGTGAACCCGGTCACCAATGGGCCGGTGATGCAAACACTGGGCGCTTCCATGCAGATGTTGCGGCCCGGCGAACACACCAAGGCGCATCGTCACACCGGCAGCGGGCTTTATCATGTGGCCAAGGGCAAGGGCCATTCCATCATCAATGGCAAGCGCTACGACTGGCAGGCGCGCGACATATTCTGTGTGCCTTCCTGGGCATGGCACGAACATGCGAACGGCTCGGCAAGCGAGGACGCATGCCTGTTCTGCCTTTCCGACCTTCCCGTGATGCGGGCGCTCGGCCTCTATCGCGAACAGGCCTTCGGCGACAACGGCGGGCAGCAGCCAATCAACTGAGGTATAGCAATGAAACTTGTAACCTACCGCCACACCGTGGAGGCTGGGGCCAGGCTTGGCGCGATCGTCGATGATCTCGTCGTCGATGTCGCGGCTCTGGGTCAATCCCAGAACAAGACCCTGCCCTCCCGCATGCTCGAGCTGATCGATGCCGGGAAGCCCGGACTGGCGGCCGTGCTGTCCTGCCTCGCCGCCGCCAAGGGCGGTTTTGCGGCCGGCACGGCAACGGCACTCGCCAACGTCGATCTTCTGGCTCCCATTCCGGTACCGCGCAAGAACATCTTCGGCATCGGGCTCAACTACGTCGAACATATAGCCGAAAGCGCCAGATCGCTGGACACGACGAAGGACCTGCCCAGCAGCCGGTGATTTTTCGAAGCCCCCACCACAGTGATCGGCCCCGGCATGCCCATCGAGCACAACAGCAAGATCACCAAGCAACTTGATTGGGAAGCCGAGCTTGCCGTCATCATCGGTACGCGCGCCAGGAGGGTCGCGAAGAAGGACGCGCTCTCCCATGTCTTTGGCTATTCGGTGATGATCGATGTCTCGGCCCGCGACAACCGCGCGCCGGACAGTGGATTTTTCGAAGGGCCAGGACACCTATGCGCCCTTCGGACCCTGCATCGTCACCGCCGACGAAATTCCCGACCCGCAAACCTTGGATTTGTGGCTGACGGTGAATGGCGTCGAGAAGCAGCGATCCAACACGCGCCATATGCTGTTCAAGGTGGATGAGTTGATTTCCGACATCTCGTCGGGCATCACGCTGGAACCGGGCGACATCATCGCCTCGGGCACGCCCGAAGGCGTGGGCGCCGGCCGCACCCCCCAGGAGTGGATGTGGCCCGGCGATGTGGTGATTGCCTGCGTCGAAGGCATCGGCACTTTGCGCCATCCCGTGGTCAATGCGACGTCGGACTGACGGTAATTAAGCGATGACCAAGAACCCGTTCACCGCCGCCGTGGTACAGATCGGTTCGCTGCCGGACGATTCGCTGGCGACCGCCAGGAAAGCAGCGGCAAATTTGCGCGAGGCGGCGAGCAATGGTGCAAGGCTCGTGGTGTTTCCGGAGGCGCTCATAGGCGGCTATCCGAAGGGCGCAAGTTTTGGCGCTCCCATCGGCATGCGCAAGCCGGAAGGACGCGAGGCCTTCGCGCGCTACCATGCGGCGGCGATAGACATTGACGGGCCGGAAGTCGCGGAAATGGCCGAAGCGGCGGCTGAAACCGGGGTGTTTGCCGTCGTTGGCGTCATCGAGCGCGACGGCGCCACGCTCTATTGCACGGGACTCTACTTCGATGGCGCGAACGGCCTTGTTGCCAAGCACCGCAAGCTCATGCCGACTGCTGGCGAGCGCCTGATCTGGGGCTTCGGCGATGGCTCCACGATGGGCGTCTACAAGACCGATTTCGGTATAGTGGGAGCGGTGATTTGCTGGGAGAACTACATGCCAGCACTTCGCATGCACATGTATCACCAGGGCATAACACTTTATTGCGCGCCCACCGCCGACGATCGCGACACATGGCTTCCTTCAATGCAGCACATCGCACTCGAGGGCCGCTGCTTTGTGCTGAGCGCTTGCCAGTTCATCAGGCGCGCGGCCTATGGCGTAGAGCACGAAAGCGCATTGGGCGACGATCCGGACATGGTGATGATGCGCGGCGGCAGCGCCATCGTCAGCCCCTTGGGCAAAGTGCTGGCAGGGCCACACTTCGACGGCGAGACCATTCTCTACGCAACGCTCGATCCACAGGATGTCGCGCGCGCGAAGTATGATTTCGACGCGACCGGACACTATGCCAGGCCGGACGTATTCCAGCTGGAAGTTGACGTGAAGCCGAAACTCCCTGTCCGGGAAATTTGATGCGCTTTGACCTCGACAAGGTCGATACCGCCATTGCCTACAAGCTGCTGGCGGCGACCGTGGTGCCGAGGCCCATTGCCTGGATCGTGACGAAGAGCCGGGAGGGCCGGATCAACGCCGCGCCTTATAGTTTCTTCAACGTCATGGGATCAGCACCGCCAACCGTTGCCATCGGCCTCCTCGCCGATCCCGAGCGCGGCTTCAAGGATACGGCGCACAACATCATCGATACCGGCGAATTCGTCGTGAATCTGGTGCCCGAAAGTCTGGTCGAGGCAATGAATGTCACTTCGGTCGATGCCCCCACGGGCACCGACGAACTTGCACTCGCCGGGCTTGCAACTTCGCGCTCCATCCATGTTACCCCACCACGCATTTCCGAGAGCCCCGTGTCGTTCGAATGCGTCAGCCAGGCATCGGTCGTCACCGGCCCGAGGCAGACCATCGTTATCGGCCGCGTGCTGGCTGTGCATGTGGCCGATGCCTTCGTCAAGGATGCGGCACGCGGACACATCTTCACCGACAAGCTCGGCCTGGTCGCCCGCACCTTCGGCTCCGGCTATGTGCGCACCAGCGATACATTCGATCTGGCCCGGCCGACCTGGGCCGCATGGAATCCCAAAACCAGGGAGCAATCCGATCACTGACAACAGAATCATCGATAAAGTATGATATTTTCGAAAATCTGTTGACTCCTTTGCGGTGTTGCATTACTAAACCGGACAGTAAAGTCGCAACCAATGGCGACGCGACAGAGGAAATGCCCATGCTTCAGGAACGTGTTGAAGGAAAATGGCTGGAATCGTTCCGGCGTGTGTTCGCGTTGAACGGCATCGGAGCCGGAACCAGGGTTGCCATAGTCGCCGAGACGCAATCGCGGCCGGTGCTCGTCCATCTCTCCGATCTCGCCTGTCACGATCTCAGGGCCGAGTACTGCATGATCACCATGCCGACGCCGAAGCAGACAGCACCGGTGCCGGTGAAATCGACAGGCACATCAGTTGCCATCCAACAGAACCGGGCGGTGATCGAGGCCTTGAAGCGGGTCGAGATCATTGTCGACTGCACCGTGGAGGGTCTGATCCACGCCGTCGAATGGCCGGAGATTGAAGCGGCGGGCACGCGGTTGTTCGTCATTTGCAACGAGCATCCAGAAATCCTGGAGCGCACTGAGCCGTGGCCGCAACTCGCCGAGAAGGTGGAACGCGGCATCAGCATGCTGCGCGAAGCCAAGGAAATGCGGGTTACGTCCAAGGCCGGCACCGACTTGACCGTCGACATCCGTAACGCACCCTGCGGCGGCACGGCGGGATTTACGACAAAGCCCGGCGGGGTGGCCCACTGGCCGGGCGGGCTGTGCCTGTGCTTCCCCGGACCCAAGACGGTGAACGGCCGCATCGTCCTGGACGTGGGCGACATGAACCTTACTTTCAAGACCTATCTCACCAGCCAGATCGACATCACCATCACCGACGACTTCGTGACTGCCATAAAGGGCGACGGACTCGATGCCGTTCTGTTCCGCGATTACATGGAAGCCTGGGAAGACCCCATGGCCTACGGCTTTTCCCATATCGGGTGGGGCATGCATCCGGGCGCGCGCTGGGTGTCGGGCGCTCTCTACGACAAGCGCGACATGCAATCGACCGAGTTCCGCGCCTGGGCCGGCAACTTTCTCCTGGTCCACCGGTTCCAACCAATATGCCAACCGCTTCACGCTTGGCCATTTCGACCTGCCGATGCGCAATTGCACCGTAGCCCTCGATGGCCGTGTGGTGGTGCAGGACGGCGTTCTGCAGGGCGATCTTGTCCTGCCCAAATCCCAGTGGAGAAAGCCATGAGCGACATCGCCGACTATTACGATCTCACCCGCATCCGCCCCGAAGTCGTCACGGTTCTCAATCGCATCAATGAACTGGGCCGCGAGCGGTTCACCAGCCGCGCGCCGGGCATCGATCTCGACGCCAGCTTCCCCGTGCAGAACTACAAGGATTTTGCGGAGGAAGGATTCCTCG
>JAAURV010000293.1 GCA_012032065.1 Hyphomicrobiales bacterium | reverse complement strand
CAGCGTCATGCGCAAAGTCGTCGCTCACGCCATCGCCGACCGCGACGCAGGCCCGCTGTTTCGTCGGAAGCCGAGCTAGGAAGAGCCACACGAAGATACGAGAATACGAAGAAATACAGACGCGCCGCAGGCGCGATTATTCGTCGGAAGGGCGCTTCGCGCCGAGATAAACTTCGTATCTTCGTGTGAGTCCTGTTGGCTCAGTGCATCTCCGCGCGCACCTGTTGGCGCAACAGGTCGATCGGCTTCAGGACGCCTTGCGCGTCGAAGTGCCAATACGTCCACCCGTTGCAGGCGGGCAGATTTTGCACACGCGCGGCGATCTGGTGGATCGAGCCCGTCGCGTCGCGGCATGAGAGCGAGCCGTCAGCGCGCACCTTCGCGGCATGCCGGCGCGCCGGGTCATAAAGCTTCGTTCCGGGCTCCAATAGTCCACGTTCGACGATCGCTCCAAACGGCACGCGCGGTTCCTCTCTCTTTGAGCGGGTGACTTCAAGGTCTTCCGGTGAACTCGGTGACACCTGTGCGAGGCGCTTCTTGGCGGCGGCGATGTAGGCGGGATCGCGCTCGATGCCGATGAAGTTGCGGCCAAGCTGTTTCGCCGCCGCACCGGTGGTTCCGGTTCCGAAGAAAGGATCGAGCACGACATCTCCCGGGTTGGATGACGAAAGCAGCACGCGGTGCAGCAGCGCTTCCGGCTTCTGCGTCGGATGCACCTTCGTTCCTTCGCCGTCTTTCAGGCGCTCAGGCCCGGTACACAAAGGCAGTGTCCAGTCCGAGCGCATCTGCAGATCGTCGTTGAAGACTTTCATGGCTTCATAGTGAAAGGTATATTTCGAGCGCTCGCCATGCGCCGCCCAGATCAGCGTTTCATGCGCGTTCGTAAAGCGCCGGCCGCGGAAGTTCGGCATCGGATTGGTCTTGCGCCAGATCACGTCGTTCAAGATCCAGTAGCCGAGATCCTGCAAGATCGCACCGACGCGGAAGATGTTGTGATAGGAGCCGATGACCCACAGCGCGCCATCGGGCTTCAATACGCGGCGGCAGTCCGTGAGCCAGGCGCGCGTGAAGGCATCGTAGTCGGCGAAACTTCCGAACTTGTCCCAGTGTTCGTTGACCGCATCGACGCGGCTTTGATCCGGGCGGGTCAATTCGCCTGCAAGCTGGAGATTGTAAGGCGGATCGGCGAAGACCAGATCGACGGATCCGGTTGGAATGCGCTTGAGTTCCGCCAGGCAATCGCCTCGCAGAATCCTGTTGAGCAGCGGTCCGGCATCCGGCCGCGTCTGATAACCCATCGATGCACCCATCCGGCGACGCCACAAACTTTTTCGGGCATGATGGGGCGGCGGGCGGCCGTGGTGAATCGAATTCCGGGGAAGTGGTTAACGGGCAAGCCGTCCGGCCACCGGCGCGAAGCTTCGGCGGTGATGGGGGGTCACGCCATGCTCGCGGAGTGCCGCGGCATGGAACTCCGTTCCATAACCTTTATGAGAGGCAAAGCCGTAGCTCGGATATTCGAGATCGAGCGCCACCATGATGCGGTCGCGCGTCACTTTCGCAATGATCGAGGCGGCGGCAATCGACAGACAACATGCATCTCCCCCGACCACTGTCTGTACGGTGCACGAAAGTTTCGGCGCGCGATTGCCGTCAATGAGCGCCAGTCCGGGCGGTTCGGGAAGTTGGGCCAGAGCTTCCGCCATGGCCCAAAGCGTTGCCTGGAGAATGTTGACGCTATCGATGCGGTTCACGTCTGCCACTCCGACGCCTATCGTGGCACAGGCAGCCAGCGCGTCGTACAGCTCCGCGCGCCGGGCAGGCGAAAGCAGTTTGGAATCGTTCAGTCCGGGCGGGATGTTACAGGAATCGAGAATCACCGCCGCGGCAACGACAGGGCCCGCCCAAGGTCCGCGACCGGCTTCGTCAATGCCGCACACCGGACCTTGGCCCAACAAGAGAGCCAGTGATTCGCGCGTGAAGTCCGGTGCGGCAGCCATGCCGCATCTGGCTGGCAGCGCGGTCGGCAGTCAACTCCCAGGCCGCGCAAATGCCTCTCAGATCAAAGTCAGCTGTTCGCCCGGTTGCGGCGGGCGGTGAAACTTCGCCGAGTCCAGTTGAACGCGCTTCCGATTGAGACCAAGCCGGGTGCAGGCCAACTCGAATCGGCGGCCGATGGACCATGCGTAAGGACCCGATCCCGTCATGCGCCGTCCGAAGGCCGGCTCGTTCTCCTTGCCGCCTCTCACAGAGCGCACCAGGGACATCACCCTCGCGGCCCGGTCCGGCGCTTCGCGATCCAGCCAGTCCTTGAAAATTTCCTTCACCTCATGCGGCAGGCGCAGCATCGTGTAACCCGCTTCGCGCACGCCCGCCGCCGAGGCGGCCTTGAGGATCGCCTCGATCTCGCTGTCGTTGAGGCCCGGAATCACCGGCCCGATCATCACAACGGTGGGAATGCCCGCCGCCGAGAGCTGGCGGAGTGCTTCGATGCGTTTCGCTGGAGTGGGCGCGCGCGGTTCCAGCCTCCGCGCCAGTTTCGAATCAAGCGTCGTCACCGATATCGCGACCTTCGCCAAGCCCTTGGCCGCCATCGGCGCTAAAATGTCGAGATCGCGCAGGACCAGATCGGACTTCGTAACGATGCCCACGGGATGATCGAACTCGCTCAGCACTTCGAGTACCTGACGGGTAACCCTGTATGTCCGCTCGATCGGCTGATACGGATCGGTATTGGTGCCAATCGCAATGGTGCGCGGCGAGTAGCAAGGCGCGGTCAATTCCTCCCGCAGAAGGGCTGCCGCATTCGGTTTGACGAAAAGCTTGCTTTCGAAATCCAACCCCGGAGACAGCCCCATATAGGCATGTGTAGGCCTCGCATAGCAGTAGGAACAGCCGTGCTCGCAGCCGCGATAGGGGTTGATCGAGCGGTCGAAGGAAATGTCGGGCGAGTCGTTGCGGGTAATGATGGTCTTCGGCGTTTCCTCGAAGATCGTCGTCTTGAGCGGCGGAAGTTCGGCGAGCGATTCCCAGCCGTCATCGAACAGCGCGATGCCGTGTTTTTCAAACCGGCCGGCGGGGTTGACGGCAGCGCCGCGCCCTCTGGTCTGTCGCGGCAAGACCATCGCCGATTCGATGCCGGCAACCGGCGTTTCGAAGCCTACGGACTGGCGTTTGTCGATCAGAGTGGCCATGACCATAGCCTACTCGAATTTTAGAAACAAATAAAGAACAAAGTGATAGAGGCCGGCATTTCTGCCGGCCTTTCGATTGGCAACCGAACCAGTGTTAGTTGTTGTTGCCGCCAGAGCTGTCGCCACGGCGCTCGTCATTGATCTGATCGATGTCCTTGAACTTGAAATTGGTAGCCTTCGGCGCTGCCAAAGGAGCGGATTCGACTTTGTCAAACGTCGTGACGAAACCGCCGCCATTGCGCTGGTTCGAATAGTGGCTGTCATCGCTCTTCTCGGCGAGAGCCGAGCCAGAAACCGCGGCCAGGGCTGCGAGGGTGATGAGGATCTTCTTCATGGTAGTCTCCTTGAGGTGTTGTGTTTGGTTCACTTTGTTTGTGGAATTGCGTTCATCGCGTTTCCGATGACGCCAATGTACGCGAACCTGCGGCTAAATCGAATCAAGCCGGGTTACACGTCGAAGAGAATTTAAGTGGCAATTTTCAATGGGTTGCGAGCAGATGCGGCCGTTCAATTCAACTCTCGATCAAACGATAAAAGTTCTTCTCACAGGCGTGTGAACGACAGCGATAATCTGCCGGGGCGATGCGATACGTCTGCTTGATCGGCTCATAAGGATTGGTGTTTGTGTCAAGTGCAATGGTGCGCGTCACATATTAGCGCGCGGTCAATTCCGGAGGGGTGCTGCCGCGGTCTTCGGATTTTCCTGGACTTGGCGTTTGTCGATTATAGTGGACATGACCATAGCCTAGCGAATTTTATAACAAATAAAGAATAAAATAACAAAGGCCGGCATTTCTGCCGGCCTTTGGTGTTGGCTAGAACGACTGGCGTTACTTGTTGCCGCCGGAGCTGTCGCCACGGCGCTCGTCATTGATCACATCAATGTCCTTGAACGTGGTCGCGCCCGAAGCCGCGAGAGGCGCCTGCTCGACATAGCCGCCTGTCATGACAAAACCGCCGCCATTGCGCTGGTTCGAATAGTGGCTGTCATCGCTCTTCTCGGCGAGAGCCGAGCCAGAAACCGCGGCCAGGGCTGCGAGGGTGATGAGG
>JAAURV010000292.1 GCA_012032065.1 Hyphomicrobiales bacterium | reverse complement strand
CTCTTCCGCAGGAGCAGCGGCGGCGGCGCCACCGCCAGCGGCGGCGACAGCCACCGGAGCGGCAGCGGAGACGCCCCACTTCTCTTCGAGCATCTTCGACAGCTCGGCGGCTTCGAGCACGGTCAGGCTCGAAAGGTCTTCGACGATTTTGCTGAGATCAGCCATTTCAATTTCTCTCTTTCAGTCGGTTTGGTTGCTTACGAGACGAGCCGTCATGCGGCCTTGTCTTTGGTGGCGTAGGCGTTGATCACGCGGGCGATCTGGCCTCCAGGCGCTGCCAGCACGCCCGCGATGCGGGTGGCCGGAGTCTGGATCATGCCGACGATCCTTGCCCTCAGCTGGTCGAGCGAGGGCAGTTCCGCGAGCGCCTTTACGGCCTTGGCGTCCATGATGGTCGAGCCGAGGGCTCCGCCAAGCACAACGAACTTCTCGTTGGCCTTGGCGAATTCGGCGGCGACCTTTGGAGCAGCCACGGGATCGGCGGCATAAGCCACCATGGTCGGGCCTGTGAACAGGTCCTTGATCCCGCTTGCGCCGGTGCCTTCCAGAGCAAGCTTTGCAAGACGGTTCTTCGCCACCTTCACGGTGGCGCCCGCCTGGGCCATCCTGCCGCGCAGGTCGTTGACCTGGTTGACAGTCAAGCCCTTGTTGTGGGCCACAACGATCACGGAGGTGGTCTTGAACACCTCGTTGAGCGTTGCGACGAGCTCTTTCTTTTCAGCTCTATCCACTTGCTCTCTCCTTTTTGGCGCGGGGCTTTTCAGCCTTCGCGCCGTTGGACCAACCGCCAAACGCCACTACCGGGAGGCAGCAGCACCTGGCGGCACTCTGCCTGTCCCCCTGCGCAACTGGCAGGGTTCTGAGGTCCAAACCGACTCTGGAAACACCATATATGGTGTCCCGAACTTCGTTTTGACACCCATCTCATGCAGGCTTGGCGGTTTAAGCGGAGATTTCCCCCGCGCCTGCAATCTCGGACAGGTAAACCGGATTCTTGCGAAATCCGGCCAACCGATTGAGAAACTTGCGTTTCTCAGCCGGAAACTGATGCGACTTAGGCGGCCCCCGAAGCGCTGCCCAAGTCCAATTTGAGGCCAGGGCCCATGGAGGACGAAAGCGACACTTTCTTGACGAAGGTGCCCTTTGCGCCTGTAGGCTTGGCCTTGTTGACCGCATCGATGAAGGCTTTGACGTTGCCCACGATCTGATCGGCCGTGAAACTTGCCTTGCCGACGCCAGCCTGAACGATGCCGGCCTTTTCGACCCGGAACTCGACGGCGCCGCCCTTGGCGGCCTTGACGGCGGCGGTCACATCCATGGTGACGGTGCCGACCTTGGGGTTCGGCATCATGCCGCGCGGGCCCAGGACTTTGCCGAGACGGCCGACGAGGCCCATCATGTCCGGCGTCGCGATGCAGCGGTCGAAATCGATGGTGCCCTTGTTGACGATCTCGAAGAGATCCTCGGCGCCCACCACATCGGCTCCCGCCTTCTTCGCTTCCTCGGCCTTGGGGCCTTTCGCGAACACGCCGACACGAACCGTGCGGCCCGAGCCGTTCGGCAGGTTGCACACGCCACGCACCATCTGGTCGGCATGGCGAGGATCGACGCCCAGGTTCATGGCGATCTCGATGGTTTCGTCGAACTTGGCGTTGGCGCGCTCCTTCACCAGCTTCACCGCCTCGTCGAGGCTGTAGAACTTGGCGCGGTCGAGGCCAGCGCGGTTCTTGTCAATGCGCTTTGCAATCTTCGTCATGACCTTACTCCACCACTTCCAGGCCCATGGAACGGGCGGAACCTGCGATCTCGCGGGCTGCCGCATCGATCTCGCGGGCGTTCATGCCCTTGATCTTCTGCTCGGCGATCTCGCGGCACTGCGCCATGGTGACCTTGCCGACGGGAGCGGCCTTGCCCGGCTCCTTCGACCCGGCATTGATCTTCGCCGCCTTCTTCAGGAAAAACGACGCTGGCGGCGACTTCATTTCGAAGGTGAAGGACTTGTCCTGATATGCAGTGATCAGCACGGGAACCGGCGAACCCGGCTCCATCTTCTGCGTGGCCGCATTGAAGGCCTTGCAGAATTCCATGATGTTCAGGCCGCGCTGGCCCAATGCGGGGCCGATCGGCGGAGACGGATTGGCCTGCCCCGCCGGCACCTGCAATTTGACGTAACCTACGACTTTCTTCGCCATACTCTCTGTTCCCTCGCCGGGCTCAACCGGCAGTTTGAGGTTAGTGGTCCGGCTTCAGCCTCCCACCATTCGCGATTATCGAATCTTTTCGACCTGGCCGTATTCCAGTTCGACAGGCGTGGGCCGTCCGAAAATCGACACCGCAACCTTGACCCGTGAACGCTCTTCGTCGACTTCCTCGATCTGGCCGGAGAAGGACGCAAACGGCCCGTCGGCCACCCGCACCTGCTCGCCAATCTCGAAGTGCACCGTTGCCTTGGGGCGTTCGACTCCTTCGGCAACCTGGTTGAGGATGCGGGCTGCTTCCGCATCGGTGATCGGGATCGGCTTCAAATCCGATCCCAGGAAGCCCGTGACCTTCGGCGTGTTCTTGATCAGGTGATAGGCCTGATCGGTGAGTTCCACTTTCACCAGCACATAGCCGGGGAAGAAACGCCGCTCGCTCTTGATCTTGCGGCCGCGGCGGATTTCGATCACCTCTTCGGTCGGCACCAGAACCTGTTCGAACAGCTCGCCAAAGCCCTTTTGCACCGCCTGCTCGCGGATCGACTCGGCCACCTTCTTCTCGAAATTCGAATAGGCGTGAACGATGTACCAGCGCTTCGTCATGTTTGGTTCTTGCTTCCGCTCAAATGCCGACAATCACTGTGTCGACAACCCATTTGATCACCGCGTCGACCGCGAGGAAGAATAGCGACGCCAGCGCCACCATGATCAGCACCATGATGGTGCTCACGATGATCTCCTTGCGCGAAGGCCAAGCGATCTTGGCTCCCTCTTCGCGGACTTCCTGGAGAAACTGGAATGGATTGGTCTTGGCCATCGATTTTCCTTCAAGTGGCAGGGGCAGAAGGGCTCGAACCCTCGACCTGCGGTTTTGGAGACCGCCGCTCTACCAACTGAGCTATACCCCTGTGTCTTGCCGCCCAAGCAGTTGAAATTGTTAACTTTGTTACACAAACGCAAACCAGCGGTCAAAGCTGGGTAAGCCTTGCCGCTGCTGAGTCCGATGTGGAATGCGCCGCTACTTAGGGCGGGAACGCTGCGGCGTCAACAGGTTAGAAAGCATAGCCGCTCACGAATCCCGCAAGGGTTTGGCCGCCGAACTTGACATCTCCATGTGCAGCATATACAGCATTGACGTAAATAGCGGATTTGCTGAAACATGGTGGAATACTCGACAAGCGATCTTTCCCGAAAATCCGGCGATATCATCGTGGACGCCTTGCGCGGCCCCGTGACCATTACCCAGCGTGGAAAGCCAAGACTCGTTCTCCTCGACATCGAGGAATACCACCGCCTCAGGCGCAATGCGGATACGCGGAAATCCCACACTATCAGCACGATGCCCGGCGAACTGCTGGAAGAGGCGGAGAAGTCGCTCCGAGAATATGAAGCCAGCGAATGAAGCGGCCCGACCTCCAAACCGGAGTTGTCATCCGCTACCCCTACCTGTGGAGTCACGAAGTGCCGCTGGAAAGGATCGCCTTCTACTTTTTCCGCTGACCACCAAGCGCCCGGCGAACGACCGCTACTTTGCGGAATTGCCCCCTATCGAGATAAGGCGCGCGGGCCTCAACCATGACGGCCCGCTTTGGATCATATTGGATGAGTTCAATGAAGATTCGATCGACGACTCGTTCTACCGCTTCCTGAGCAACCCATCGGCAAGCTCGGCCGGGCCTTTTTGCTTCCGTTGCTGCAGGAGTTTGTAAGGCGACGTAGGAACGCTGTTCACGTGAAGCGGAACCCTTGAAGCCAGTACCGAAAGTGCCGCCGGCAAGCGCGGCGGCCCCTAAAATTGGATTCGCGAAAATCAGATGCTCCGTGATCTGATTACTCCGTTATCTTCGCCCACGACGCCCGCACCCACCGTGCGGCCGCCTTCGCGGATGGCGAAGCGCAACTTTTCCTCCATGGCGATCGGCGTGATCAGTTCGACGTCGAAGGAGATGTTGTCGCCCGGCATCACCATCTCGGTGCCTTCGGGAAGCGTCACAACGCCGGTCACGTCGGTGGTGCGGAAGTAGAATTTGCGGACGGTAGTTGGCGAAGA
>JAAURV010000291.1 GCA_012032065.1 Hyphomicrobiales bacterium | reverse complement strand
TCGCCAGCCGCGCCGTCAACAATGTGGCCCCCAAGGATCGCGACATCGCCATGGTGTTCCAGTCCTATGCGCTCTACCCGACCATGACGGTGCGCGAGAACATGATGTTCGGCATGGAGCGCGCGGGTTCCGAGAGAGCAGCGCGAAGCCGCGCTGAAACGCGTGTCGGCGCTTCTGCAAATCGATCAGCTGCTGAAGCGGAAGCCCGGCCAGCTGTCCGGCGGACAGCGGCAACGCGTGGCCATGGGCCGCGCGCTGGTGCGCGATCCCAAGCTGTTCCTGTTCGACGAGCCGCTCTCCAATCTCGATGCCAAGCTTCGCGTCGAGATGCGCGGCGAAATCAAGAAGCTGCATCAGCAGATCGGAAAAACCACGGTCTATGTGACGCATGACCAGATCGAGGCGATGACGCTGTCGTCGCGGATCGCGGTTCTGAACAAGGGCGTCTTGCAGCAGTTCGACGAGCCGCAGGCGATTTACGACAGGCCGGCCAACATGTTCGTCGCGGGGTTCATGGGTTCGCCGGCCATGAATTTCATTCCAGCGCGGATCAAGGGAAAGACCGGCGCGCAGACGCTCGTCCTCGCGGAAGGAACGTCGAGCGCATGTTCGATACCGCTGCCCAAGCGATTCAATCGCGCGGCGGCCGGTCAGGCGATCGCAGGCATCAGGCCCGAGCATCTGACGCCCGCCTCCCAAAACGGCAAGAGCGGCATCAAGGCCAACGTCGTCATCGTCGAGCCGACGGGTTCGGAGACCCATGTCGTTGCACGCTTTGGCAACCAGGAAATCACCGCGCGGTTTCATCCCAATCAGGCGCCGAACGTTGGCGACACCATCCGGCTGGCCATCGACATGAACCGCATCTGCATTTTCGACGCCGCGACGGAGGCGGCGCTCGCGTGACTGAGCGGTTTGCGGCTTATCCCAGCCTGCGCGATGCCGTGATTCTTGTATCCGGCGGAGAACGGGCATTGGCGCGGAGATCGTGCGCGCCGCACATGCTCAAGGGGCAAAGGTTGCGTTCGCCGATATCGCTGACGAAGCGGGGGAAGTCGCTCTCGGGCGTCGTTGCCAGGCTCGCATTACGTTTCTTGCGATCTGACGGACGCCGGCCGCATATCCGCCGCTGTTTCGGAAGTGCGGGAAACACTCGGCGCGATCAAGGTGCTCGTCAACAATGCGGCGAATGATGACCGGCGCGCGCCGGAGGAAATCGATTCAGAATACTGGGACTGGTCGATGGATGTGAACCTGAAGCATCAGTTCGTTCTCGCTCAGCAGGCCGCGCCGCAGATGAAGTCGCTTGGCGGAGGATCGATCATCAATTTCTCCTCGATTGCCTGGCGCTTCGGCGCGGACACGATGACGGCTTATGTTACGGCGAAATCCGCGGTCATCGGCCTCACCCGCGCGCTGGCGCGCAACTATGGCGCGTTCAATGTGCGCGTCAACGCAATCGAGCCGGCGCCGTGATAACCGAGAAGCAGCGGCGGCTTTGGTATCCCCGCCAAGAGCAAGTGGACGCCATGATCGGCAGGCAGATGATCAGGCGCGTTCTGACCGCGGAGGATATCGCGCGCGCGGTGCTTTTCCTCGCCTCGGACGACAGCCGCATGATCACCGGGCAGACTCTCATTGTCGACGCGGGCATGTCGTGAAACTCGACGTTGGCCTCAACCCTTACGGCTTGACCTATCATCTGGGCCTGCAAGGTATGGGCACGCCGCGCATCAATCCTCATGGAAAAGGTCTGGATGGTTTCATCGCCATCGCGACGGAACTTAACGCCAAGGTGCTTGAAATTTTCGATCCCTGGCTTGCCGAACTCGGCGATTCCGCGATCGTGGATTTGCGGAAACGCCTGGCGGACCTCGCAATGACTCCCGTGGTCAGTGCCGGAATTCACGGCATGGGGCCGATCAAAACGGCATTCCGCTCGGCGCGATTGCTCGACGCAAAGGTGATCCGGCTGGGCCTCACGCCAGTTCTTGAAGGGAGCCGCGGCCTGCAGGGGCCGAAGTGGCGCGAATATGTGAAGACGGTCCACGACCGCTTGTCGCAGTTCACACAACCCGCGAGGGACGAAGGGCGCATTCTCGCCATCGAGAACCATCAAGATTTCCGCAGCGACGAACTTGTCAGCTACTGCAATCACTTCAATCAGGCGGTCTACATCACGCTCGATACCGGCAATACTTTTCCCGTCGGCGAGTCGCCCATGGATTTCGTGCGCCGCGCCGCGCCATTCGTGCGCACGTGCATTTGAAGGACTACCGCGTGCAGTTCACCGACGAAGGCTATCGCCTCGTGCGATGCGCCATTGGCGACGGCGCCGTGCCGTTCAAGGAGATGATCGGCGAACTCGCGAAGCATCACAAGAGCATGACGGCGGTGCTTGAGCCGGGCGCGCTCGAGGCGCGGCATATCCGGTTTCTCAATCCGGACTGGTGGCGGGAATATCGCAGGATGGACGCGAAGGATTTTGCGGCGGCGCTCGCCGCGGCGCGCGTCAACCGGCTTGGCGACGGCGAGGATTATCGCACGCCCTGGGAGCGGCAGGCGGACTGCGAGCTTGTGGACTATGAACTGGCCATGATCCGGCGCAGCGCGGCGAACATGCGGGCACTTGGGTTGATGAATTGAGAGGGCGTCATGGAAAGGAACTCGCGGGCAAGATCGCATTCGTCACCGGTTCGGGGCGAGGCTTGGGCAATACGATGGCGTTGCGGCTGGCGGAGCTCGGCGCGCATGTGGCGGTGCATGATCTTTCGCCCACCGAAACCGCGAAGTATGGCGAGGCGAAGTCGCTTGCCGACGTGGCGAGGCAGATCGAGACCATGGGCGTGAAGAGCGCCGGCGTCACCGGCAACATCGGCGACAAGGCCGCGGTCGCGCGGATGAAGCAGGAGATCGAGGCGAAGCTGGGTGAAGTGGAAATCCTGGTGAATTGCGCAGGCGGCGATATTGGCGCCACCGGCAACAAGCCAAAGCCCAACAATGCGCTCGACATCTCCTTCGAAGACATCAAGGTGCTCACCGATAACAATCTCATAGGAACCATGCTGGTGTGCCAGGCCTTCGTGCCGCCGATGGTGAAGAAGGGCTCCGGAAGCGTGATCAACATCGCGTCCGCCGCGGCGCATCTCGGTTGCTCGCCGGAAGTGGTCTACTCGACGCTGAAGGCAGCGGTTGTGCACTACACGCGCTGTCTCGCCAAAGAACTCTATCACGATGGCGTACGCATCAACGCCGTGAGCCCAGGTCCAACAAAGACGGCGCGCTTTCAGGCGACGCGGGTGACCGATCCGGACAAGATGGACGCCGCCAAGAAGTCATTCGACCGTTATGCGGAGCCTTCGGAGATCGCCGATGCGGTCGCCTTCCTTGCTGGGCCGCGCTCCAAGTTCATCAACGGCCAGGTGATCCGCGTCGATGGCGGGTTGACGCTGTTTCCGGGTTAGAACGCCACGCGATCGGCGCCCTTGAGGCCCAGCATCCGGCGCGCTTCGTCTGGGGTTGCGATCTCGAAGCCAAGCTCCTCGATGATGCGGCGGATCTTCGCGACTTGCTCGGCGTTGGAAACCGCGAGCTTGCCGCGCCCGATAAAGAGCGAGTCCTCGAGACCGACACGGACATTGCCGCCCATCATCACGGCCTGGGCCGCGAACGGCATCTGATTGCGGCCCGCGGCCAGCACTGACCAGCGATAGTCCTTGCCAAAGAGCTTGTCCGCCGTCTCCTTCATGAACATCAGATTGCGCATATCCGCGCCGATGCCGCCCAGAATGCCGAAAATCATCTGCACGAAGTAGGGCGGCTTCAACACGCCGCGATCGACGAAATGCGCGAGATTGTAGAGATGGCCTACATCGTAGCACTCATGTTCGAAGCGCGTGCCATGGCCCTGCCCCATCACTTCGAGGATGCGCGCGATATCCTTGAACGTATTCCGGAAGATCGCGTCCTCGGTGGCCGCCAGCATTTGCGGCTCCCACTCGTGCTTCCAGGTCTTGTACTTCCCGAGCAGCGGAAACAGCGCAAAGTTCATCGACCCCATGTTCAGCGAACACATTTCCGGCGCGGCCTTGGATGGGCCTTCAAGCCTCTGATCGACGGTCATCAGCATCGAGCCGCCGGTCGTGATGTTCACCACCGCATCGGTCGCCTGCTTGATGCGCGGCAGGAACTGCATGAACACCGAGGGATCGGCTGTCGGCTTGCCGTTCTGCGGATCGCGCGCGTGGG
>JAAURV010000290.1 GCA_012032065.1 Hyphomicrobiales bacterium | reverse complement strand
GGGATGTGCCCGGCCTGCGTGCTCGAGTTTTGGTTTGATCGGGTTCGAGCCGCCGGAGGGCGCAGCATTGATTCCGGCGGACCCGTCCACCGCAAGAGTTTTCGGCGACTACGATCTGCTGGCGGAAGTGGCCGAGGGCGGCATGGGGATCGTCTATGAGGCTCAACAGACATCGCTGAATCGGCGAGTCGCGCTCAAGGTGCTCTCCGTCGGGCTTGGATTTTCCAAGAATGCCGTCGCTCGGTTTCAGCGGGAGGCCCAAGCGGCCGCTCGGGGATATCCTTCCAATGCCGTTCGCCGATCTCCGCATTGCGGGCCGGATGCATCGGGTAATGAATTCGGCTTCGATACCGCGACGCCTCGCCGGCCACCAGGATGCGCACGTCCTCTTCCGTGTTGTTGATGATCGTATGGGACAGGCCGGTGCCTGCCGGAAAGCCGACGCCATCGCCGGGCTTCAGCCGCGTCAGATGCCCGTCGAGCCAGACATCGGGCGTCCCCTCGATGACATAGACAAACTCTTCTTCATCCGCCTCCGCATGCGGCCAGGACACCCGCCGCCCGGGCTTGAGGCGTTCGTGATGGATGCCAAGCCGCATCAGGCCGAAATGCTGGGAGAAGGAAGCACTGACGCTCAACAGCTCGGGCGATTTCGGATAAGTCTGATCATCCGGGCCTTCGATCTCGGTGTAATGCGCTACGACAGACGTGGCGTCAGCGGCTTTTGACATGATTGTCTCGTTCCTTCCCTCAGCCTAGCGCCACGTAGTCGATCTCCATGAACGCCTCAACCTCCGGAATCCAGCGGCCCTGCACGAATGCGACGTGATCGGGATGATCGTTGTATCGCTGATATGCCGCCTGATCCGCGAATTCCATCGAGAAACCGAAGCGATAGTCATTCTTGGGGCTCACTTGCCTGAGCTTCTCGAACTTCTCGACGCCGGGAATGGTGTCGAGAATATCGGCGGCCTTGAGAAAGGCAGCTTCCCTCTCGGAACCAGCCGCATGCTTGAGCCGGAAAACGACGGTGTGACGGATCATGATTGCCCCTTTCTCAAAACCCTATTGTCCGGAATCGTACCCGAATGCCATGATGTTGCGAATTGCTTATTTCCTTGACTTGACAAAACACAAAATGTATATACATGCCTTATAAGTCTGGCTTCGAATGGGACGAAGATAAACGTCAGGCCAACATCGCTAAGCATGGCGTTGACTTTCTGCGTGCGGCATTGATCTTCGATGGTCCAGTGGTGCAGCGGATCGATGACCGGTTCGAATATGAGGAAATACGCATGATTTCGCTCGGCCTGAGCGAAGGGATGGTTTATCGGGTTATTCACACGGAGCGTGACTCGCGTCAACGCATCATCAGCGCCCAGAAGGCTAACAGGAATGAGCAAGAAATCTTCTATCGTTCGGTATTCGGCGGAGGAAATCCGTAGAAGGATCGCCCACGGAGAGGATAAGACGCGTCCAAATGCGCCCGTAGCGAAGTCTCTCGGCAAGAACTTCTGGAACTCCGCCAAGGTTGTCATGCCGCGCAACAAGGCAGCGGTAAGCCTCCGCGTCGATGCGGACGTGCTGGATTGGTTCAAGTCTCAAGGGCCTGGCCACCTGTCGCGGATGAATGCGGTGTTGCGGAGTTATGTCGAGGCCAGTCGGGGCGGCAAGCCGCGATAGGTCTGGACCTATGGCCGCCACTCCATGGCCAACTGAATTTTGAGACCAACGACCACGATCTGCAAATCGCCAAAGCAATTCTCAGCTGATGAGCTTGTCCACTTTGAGCAGATGGTCAAGAGTGGAAGTGAAGTTGATGAACATGGTCTTCATTGGCTTATGAAGCAAGCCAAACGGCTCGCAATGCATTTTGACAAAGGTACACATGTCGCAACTGCCGGCATTAAGATTCCTAGAGACAGCTATCGCAAGAAGGTTTTTGATGGTGCAAATGCCGAGCTCAGTCCACAAATCTTTCGGTACGAGCTTGGATGGGTAGTTGTCGCTGAATCACACCGACGACGCGGGTTGTCGCGGCTCGTCGTAGAAGCAGCTTTGAGCGAGTTTGGCAACTGCGCTTTATTCGCAACATCGGAAGTGAGCAACACTCACATGCATAGAACGCTGTCAAAGTTCAACTTCTCTGCCACGGGGACAGCACGCAAATCAAGCGGAGATTGAAAGATTCAGTTGTTTGTCCGACAGCCACTTATACACTTTTCGCCATCTCCCTCAGCTTAAACTTCTGTATCTTCCCCGTCGATGTCTTCGGCAATTCGCTGAACACCACATGGCGCGGGACTTTGTAGCGGGCGAGATTGTCGCGGCACCAGGCGAGAATGTCTTCGCTCGTCGCCATCTTGCCGGGTTTGAGCTCGATAAACGCGCACGGCGTCTCGCCCCATTTCTCGTCGGGCTTCGCCACCACGGCGGCCGCCTGCACGGCGGGGTGCTTGTAGAGGGCGTCTTCCACTTCGATGGAGGAGATGTTCTCGCCGCCCGAGATGATAATGTCCTTCGAGCGGTCCTTGAGTTGGATGTAGCCGTCGGGATGAAGCACGCCGAGATCGCCCGAATGGAACCACCCGCCGGCGAAGGCGTCAGCCGAAGCCTTCTGGTTCTTGAGATAACCCTTCATCACGATATTGCCGCGGAACATGACTTCGCCCATGGTTTCGCCATCGGCGGGAACGCGGATCATGGTCTCGGGGTCCATCACCGTCAAATCTTCGAGCGCGTGATAGCGCACACCTTGCCGCGCCTTCTTGGTGGCACGCGCACCACCTTCGAGATGATCCCAATCGGCGTTCCAGTCGTTCACCACTGCGGGGCCGTAAGTTTCAGTGAGGCCATAGAGATGCGTGACGTTGAAGCCGGCATCCGCCATCGCCGCGAGCACGGCTTCCGGCGGCGGCGCGGCAGCGGTGAAGAACTCGACCTTCTGCGACAGCGTCCGTTTCTCTTCCGCTGGCGCGCTGAGGATCGTCGACATCACGATAGGGCGCCGCAGAGATGCGTTACCCCGTGCTCGTCAAGCGCCTCCCAGATCAACTCCGAGCGCACCCAGCGCAGCGTCACATGGGTGCCGCCAACAACCGAGATCGACCACGGGAAGCACCAGCCGTTGCAATGAAACATCGGCAGCGTCCAGAGATAGACCGGATGCTTCGGCATGGAAGCCGTCAGCACATTTCCTTGCGCCAGAAGATACGCGCCGCGATGATGATAGACCACGCCCTTGGGATTGCCCGTCGTGCCGCTCGTATAGTTGAGCGAGATCGCTTCCCATTCGTCCGCGGGCCACGGCCATTGATAACTCTCCTCGCCGCCCGCGAGAAACCGCTCGTAGTCGAGACTGCCGAGCCGCTCTCCTTCGACTTCGAATTCGGGATCGACATAGTCGATGACGATCGGATGCTTGCTCTTCATCAAGGGCAGCGCCGCCTTGGTGAGTTTCGAGAATTCCTTGTCGACAATCAGCACCCGCGCTTCCGCATGATCGAGCGAAAAGGCGATCGTCGCGGCATCGAGCCGCGTATTGAGCGTATTGAGAACCGCGCCGCACATCGGCACGCCATAATGGCACTCGAGCATGGCGGGCGTATTGGCCAGCAGCACCGACACCGTCTCGCCCTTGCGGATGCCGGCCTTCGACAGCGCCGACCCGAGCTTGACCGCGCGCGCGAAGAACTCCTTGTATGTGGTCCGCGCCTTGCCGTGGACGATGGCGATCCGGCCGGGATAAACCTTGGCCGAGCGCGAGAGAAAGGTGAGCGGCGTGAGTGGCTGGTAGTTGGCGGGATTCTTGTCGAGATCTTTTTCGTAAGGAGACATCTGGGGCCTCGGTTTGCTAGCGGTGTCTCTATGCAACCGCTTCGCTGCGAGTGCAATCGCCGTTGGACCAAGGGATAAGGCGTGCGCCCTTCCCCGCGATCCGTTGGTTTCCTAGTATGCGGCGGGAGGACCACGCATGACCACATCCCGTTACCGCGACACCTATGAGCGCTGGCAGGCCGATCCCCATGACTTCTGGGCGGAAGCGGCGGGAGCGCTCGACTGGGCAAAACCCTGGGACACGATGCAGGCGAGTGTCGATGGTCTCGACCGCTGGTTCGTTGGTGCGGAATGCAACACCTGTTGGAACGCGCTCGACCGCCATGTGAAGGCGGGCAACGGCGACAGGCTCGCGATCATCTTCGACAGCGCGATGACGGGAACCAAACGGAAGTTCACTTACACGCAACTCCGCGATGAAGTGGCG
>JAAURV010000289.1 GCA_012032065.1 Hyphomicrobiales bacterium | reverse complement strand
GACGGGCGGACGCAAAGTGAAAGCGGGTCCGGCGGGCGCCGCGCGCAGCAGGTAGTTACTTCACCGCTTCCAGATTCAAGCTCACCAGCGTCCCGTTCTGCTTGTCCATGTGGGGCAGGTAGGCCTGGCTGTAATCGTCGACATCGGCGTGATCGGTCTTGCGCCAGTCCCAGCGGCGGACTTCGCGGAAGCCGAGATCGCGCAGCGCATCGCCCAGGAAGCGCTCGTCGAAAATCACCTTGTGATAATCGTATTCGTCGCGCTGGCCGCCCATCACGAGGCCCATCACTTCGTTGAGATTCCTGATCTTGCCGCTGGAATAGAGCTTCATCACCTGCTCGAAATCCGGCACCGCCAGCCGCAGCACGCCGCCTGACGCCAGCACGCGGAACCATTCGGCAAGCGGCTTCCTGAATTCATTGCGGCCGAAGTGTTCGAGGAGATGGCAGGCGTAGATCAGTTTGACCGAATTGTCCTTGATGAAACCGAGATCGTCCACCGGGCCCTGATGGTCGATATGATCGAAGGGCAGGATATCGACGTGGTAATAGCCGGGGATGAATTTCTTGCCGCATCCCAGATGCAGGCGTTCGGTGGAAACACTCAACAGGCGCACTCCTTTTTTGGACGCGCCCTCTTAGGGGATAACGAAGCGGCTGTCAGCCCTCGTCGAAACCGCGGGCGCGGCGGGTCGACACAGGCTGGCGTCTGCGCCCGGGGCCCGAGGGTGGCGGGCCTTCGCCGGTAAGCGCGCGGCGGAGCTTGCGGATGACGGTGTTGCGGGATTTTTCGTCCGTTGCCTTCCGCATCTCGTCCTGGATGTCGAGGATGAGATCTTGAAGCTCGTTGTGCGAATCGCGCGCGGCCACCGCTTCCGGATCGATGCGCGGGCGGGTTTCCTCGGCGAGCAACGCGCAGGTTTCGCCCGAGAGATCGTAGACGTCGTCGAGCTTCGGCCTGACGATGCAATCGGCGGCCACGATCTTGCCGGCGATCTCCTTCTCCATGGCGATCTGGCCCTGCTCTTCGCCATGGGTGAGGAAAACGGTTTTCTTGATCGGCTTTCTTTCGGTGAGCCATGCCGTGAGTTCCGGTCCATCGGCGTGGCCGGAGTAATCCTCGATCTTGCGGATCGAGGCCTTCACATCGATCGTGTCGCCCATGATGGTGACTTGCCTGGCGCCGGTTTCGAGAATGCGGCCGAGCGAGCCTTCCGCCTGGAAGCCGGCGAGCAGAACCGTGGTCGAGTGCTGCCACAGGTGATTGCGCAGGTGATGGCGGATGCGGCCCGCTTCGCACATGCCGCTCGCCGCCACGATGATGCGGAAGCCGGTGAAGCGGTTGAGCGCTTTCGAGTCTTCCACACTCTCCGTCGATTTCACGAAATCGGAACTGAAGGCGCGGAACAGATCGTCGCCGTGATCCAGCGACTTCGCGTGCTTCTTGAAAATCTCCGTCGCCTTGTTGGCCAGCGGGCTGTCGATGAAGATCGATGCGGTGGGAACCTTGCGGCTCTCCATCAGCAGCACGAGGTCGGTGACAATCTCCTGCGTGCGCTCCACCGCAAAGGACGGAATGAGCAGCGCGCCCCGCCTTGCCGCCGCATCGTTCACTTCCTTCGCCAGAATCTCCCGGCGCGCTTCGGGCGAGCGCTCGAAGCGGTCGCGGCCGCCATAGGTCGATTCGCAAACGACGAAGTCGAAGCCTTCCGGCGCTTCCGGATCGTGCTGCAGCATCTTGTTGCCGGGGCCGATGTCGCCGGAGAAGAGCAGCCGCACCGGCGGCTTGCCATCGCGCTCGATTTCCATTTCGATCGAGGCCGAGCCGAGCAGATGCCCGGCATTCCACCAGCGCGCGCGAATGCCGGGGGCGGGCGTCATCCAGGTTTCGTATGCTACGGACTTGAACCGGTCGAGTGCCGCGCGCGCATCTTCCAAGGTGTAGATCGGCTCCACTTCCGGAAGCCCGCGGCGGCGGTTGCGCTCGTTCAATTGCCTGACTTCGGTTTCCTGAATGAACCCCGAGTCCGGCAGCATCACGCCGCAGAGATCGACGGTGGGCGCGGTGCAATAGATCGAACCTGCAAATCCATGCTTGGTCAGCTTCGGCACGACGCCGGTGTGATCGATATGCGCGTGGGTCAGAAGCAGCGCCGTCACCGCCGAGGGCTCGAAAGGAAAGGCGCGGTAGTTCAATTCGCGCTCGGTCTTCGATCCCTGGAACATGCCGCAATCGACGAGCACGCGCGCCTTCTCCGTCTCCACCATGTAGCACGAGCCGGTGACAGTGCGCGACGCGCCATGAAACTTGAGGCGAATGCTTCATGATCCCTTCCCCGGTATGACGATGCCTCTGGTTTTCAGCACGGCCCACGCATCCTCCGGCGTGTCGGCAAAACCGAAGAGATCGAGATCGCCGGCCGCGATCAAGCCTGCCTTCACAAATTGATGGAAATCGATCGCCGCCTTCCAGAATTTGCTGTCGTAGAGCACCACGGGAAGCGGCTTCGTCATCTTGCCGGTCTGGCGCAGCGTCAGGATTTCGAAGAGCTCATCGAGCGTGCCGAAACCGCCGGGGAAGACCACGAGTGCCGCCGCGCGCATGGCGAAGTGCATCTTGCGCATGGCGAAGTAGTGGAAGCGGAAGGTGAGATCGGGTGTGGAGAAGGGGTTGGGTTCCTGCTCCAGCGGCAGCGTGATGTTGTAGCCGATCGAGGGCGCGCCCACATCGTAAGCGCCGCGGTTCGCCGCTTCCATGATGCCGGGTCCGCCGCCGGTTGCGATCACATTCTGGCGCGGCGGTTCATGGTCGAGCTTGGCGCCGCCTTCTTCCGAGCAGATGGCGGCGAAGCTGCGCGCGCCTTCGTACCATCCCGACCCGTCGCCATCCTTCACCCGCGCCGAACCGAAGACGACCACCGTCGATTCGACACCCCAGGCGCGCAAGGACTCCTCCGCCTTCTGATATTCGAGCTGAAAGCGGATGCCGCGTGTGGAATCCCCCAGCACGAAATCCTGATCGATGGCGGGAAGGCGATAGGCGGCGCGGCCATTTGGGCCGCGTTGGATGGAAGCGAGGTCAAGCGATGATTCCGAAGCAGTTTCTGTGGCATTCCGCGATAGGCGCATGGCCTCTTGCAATCAAGGGGGGCATGGGACAGGTTTAAGTTTGGAGCAAGGGAGCGCGTTCATGGCTGACAAAAAGAAGACTTTCGCCGCGCAGTTCGCAGCCGAGCCGGGTAAGGCCTTCAAGCTCTCCGACCGCGACCCCGCGATGCCTCGGCCTTCGACGACAAGGATAAGGCCAAGGCCAAAACCGCCGAGAATGCCGAAGCCATCGACGCTCTTCAGAACCGTCTCTTCGCCGAAGGAAGCAGCGCGCTGCTCGTGGTGCTCCAAGGCATCGACTGTTCCGGCAAGGACGGCACGGTGCGCGCCGTGTTCAATCATTGCGGCCCCATCGGCGTGCATGTGACGCCGTTCAAGGCGCCGTCGGAAGAAGAGCGCGCCCACGATTATCTCTGGCGCGTGCACAAGGCGGTTCCCGAGAAAGGCTACATCGGCATCTTCAACCGCTCGCATTACGAAGACGTGCTGGTGGTGAAGGTCAGGAAGTTCGCGCCCGCGGACGCCATCGAGCGCCGCTACGCCGAAATCAACGCCTTCGAAAAGACGCTTTCGGATAACGGCACGCGCATCCTGAAGTTCATGCTCAACATTTCGAAGGAAGAGCAGGCCGAACGCCTGAAGGAGCGCGTGGAAGATCCCGCTAAACGCTGGAAGTTCAACCCCGCCGACCTCGACGACCGCAAACTCTGGGACGACTACATGTCCGCGTATCAGGTTGCGATCAACCGCTGCTCAACCCCCGAAGCCCCCTGGCACATCATCCCGGCGGATCGCAACTGGGTCCGCAACGCTACCATCGCAAGGATCGTGCGCGAAACGCTGGAAGAAATGAACCCGCAATACCCCGAACCCAAGGACTGGGACCCGAAGACAATAAAGATCGTATGACCCTTTCTCCCCCAACAAGTTGGGGGAGAAATCTCTGCCTCAGGCTCAGTCCTCCCCTTCCTCCATCGGCGCACTTGATGCGCCGGCCCAGATTTTTCGGCGGCATTGTGCCGTTTGAAGTACTGGGCCGGCGGGTCAAGCCCCATAGGCGCTAACTTAAACACGAGAAACGCCAAAATGCCGTCATTCCAGCCAAGCCGGAGCGAAGCGCAGGCGCGAGCTGGAACCCAGCTTTGGTTCGGCAAGCGAGCCTGTGTCAGGCAAAGCTGGGTTCCAGCTC
>JAAURV010000288.1 GCA_012032065.1 Hyphomicrobiales bacterium | reverse complement strand
CATGTTGTCGATACGCTGCCGAAGCCACTGCCCCGGAGATTGTTGGCGGCGCATCTGGGATCGGGGGCATCGATGTGCGCGATCCTCGATGGCAGAAGTGTCGCGACGACCATGGGATTCTCCACCGCCGATGGGCTTGTGATGGGAACGCGAACCGGTTCGATCGATCCCGGCGTTCTGATTGCGCTGATGCGCGATGAGCAGCTTTCGCTCGAAGGGCTCGAAGATTTGCTTTACCGGAAGAGTGGGCTCCTGGGACTTTCGGGCATATCCGCCGACATGCGCGATCTTCTCGCGAGTTCGAAACCGGAGGCAAGGGAGGCCGTCGACTACTACTGTTATTCCGCGGCGCGCCATGCGGCGTCGCTGGTTCCGGCCATGGGCGGGCTCGATGCGATGCTGTTCACCGGGGGTGTTGGCGAGAATGCGGCGCCGGTTCGGGAGAAGATTCTCGGTTACCTCTCAAGCTTCGGACTGCGCGATGACCAGGTTCACATCGTTCCGGCGGATGAAGAACGCACCATCGCGCGGCATGTGATGGCGGTGTTGGAAGAGTGATTGCGCAGTATCTCTTCCCCATCTTCGATGGGGAAGTGGTCCGAAGGACCGATGGGGTGGTGCCGCGTGACGGCTCTTCTTGGCTCTGCCACGCGGAGACACCCCCTCCCCGCTTCGCGGTACTCCCCCAACGAAGTTGGGGGAGACAAAAGATTCACGCCATCGACAGCAGTAAACACGCCGTATCGACGATGTCGTCCACGGTTGCGCCGCGCGAGAGATCGGAGACGGGTTGGGCGAAGCCTTGCAGGATGGGGCCGATGGCTTGCGCGCCGCTCAGGAATTGCGTGAGCTTGTAGGCGATGTTGCCGGCGTCGAGATCGGGGAAGACCAGCACATTGGCTTGACCCGCCACTTCGCCTGGCTCCTTCATCTTGCGCGCGGCGACGCTTGGGGAAAGTGCGGCATCGCCTTGCAACTCGCCGTCGATCAACAATCCGGGGGCGCGCTCGCGGGCGATCTTCACGGCTGCGATGACTTTGTCCGCGTCCGGATGATCGCCGCTGCCCTTGGTCGAGAAGGAGAGCATCGCTATCCGAGGCGTTCCGCCCAATACGGCTTGAGCGCTCGCCGCGGCGGAGATGGCGATGCTGGCGAGCTCACCTGCATCGGGCTGCACGTTCACGGCGCAGTCCGCGAAGATCAGTGCGCGATCGGGCCATTGCATGAGGAAGAAACTGGAGGGCGTTTCGACGCCTTGCCCGAGGCCGATGGTCATGAGGGCTGCTTCGATGACCCGGGCCGTCGGGTTCTCGGCTCCCGCCAGCATCGCCGCGGCTTCGCCTGAAGCGACCGCCGCGCCTGCGCGATAAAGTGGTTTGGAAAGGAGGCGTTCGGCCATGCCAATGGTTAATTTTGGCCGGCGGGCGATCACCGCGGCGATTTGTGCTTTGGTGGGCGGTGGTGGATCGCCTTCATAGAGAACCGGGCCGGCGAGGTGTTTTTCGCGCAGGATTACGGCAGCTTGGGCGATACGCGGCTCGCGGCCTTCCGGCAGGACGAGTTTCAAACCCCTCCCCTTGATGCGCTGTGCTGCAACCTCAACGCGCGTTTTCGCCATCTTCCCGTGCTCCAAGCCAGAACAGTCCGTTAACCATTTTCCTCATTCCTGCCCGCTGAAAGCCACATTCAGGCAGCTAAACTCATCAAATCAGCTAACCTGCCGGAAACAAGGCGGCAAGCTGACAGGGCTACGGCGGGAAATGTTGACGAGAGGGTTCAGGCATGAAGCATGCCTTAGTGGCATTGGCATTCATATCTATCCTGGCGCCTGCGGCGTTGCCGCTGGCTGATTTCGCTATTCCACCTGCCGCCGCGCAAGCCAAGTCGGAAATCAATCGCAACACCTTCGGGGTCATGGCGTCGAGCCCCGACCTTCGCGATGTCGCGGTCCTCATCGCCAATGCGGTCGATCACGAGGGTGGGCTTCGCGTTCTCCCGGTCAATGGCAAAGGCCCGGTGCAAACGATTACCGATCTTCTTTACCTGCGAGGGATCGATGCGGCGCTTCTGCCGAGCGATGCCATCGCCTATGCGGCGCGGAATGGGTTGCACCAGGGTTTGTCCGACAAGGTCGCTTACATCGTCAAGCTGGCCAGCCTGCCCGTAGTGCTCGTTGCCCGCGAGGGTCTCGAGAGGCCTGCGGACCTGGCGGGGAAACGATTGGCGCACGGAAATACTGGCAGCGCCTCGTTTGTCGCGGCGCATATGATCCTCGATGGCCTGTCCTCACCCTTCGTGAGCGTGGCCGGTTCGGAAGAAGACGCGCTGGAAGCGGTCCGCAGCGGCAAATCGGATGCCGCGATCTTCGCGGGGCTCAACACGCCGCAGTTGCTCAAGGATGTGAGCGCCAAGGACAAGCTGCATGTGGTGGCATTGCAGGTGAGCGAGGCGGATGCGGATGCGTATTTGCCGGCCCTGCTGCAGGCGAAGGACTATCCGGGACTGGTGACTGGCGAACCAATCGAAACGATTGCCTCGGCTCTTGTGCTCGCCGTGATCAAGTGGCCGCCCAAGTCGCCGCAGGTTCCGCGCATGAAGCGGTTCTCGGATTCGCTGCTCGAAAGCCTGGCCAAGAGTTCCGGCCGCAACATCAATCTGGCCGCGACCGCGCCCGGCATCGAACGATTTGCACCTGCCCAGAAATGGCTGGATGCGAGGCGGACACCCGCCGACGTGCCTAAAACTTCCCGTACTGTGTTGAAGGAGAACTGAGATGATGCAGGCCAAGCTCTCCCCGGAAGAAATCGAAAAACTGGCAACGGAAGCTCCCGAAGGCGAGACTCCCGAGACCGAGGCTGAAGCCGTGCGCGAGACCAAGGCGCCAGCGCCATCCTGGTTTGCCCAGACCGAGAATCGTTATGTTCCGGACAGGCCCAATGAACTGGCGGAGCGCTATCGGCGCACTCCGCTGCCGATCGAGGCGTTCGAACAAGGCGATGAAGCGTTTGAATCGCACTACCGGCGTATGACGGGTTACGAGACGCCTAGCCAAAAGACGCGGGAATGGCGGCCACCTGCATCCGGCAAGATGGCGCCGATCCCGCCACGGCCGACGATGAGCCGCCGTCATATCGCGGCTCAGGATGCCTATTACGGAAACAGGCGGCGTGCGCATGAACCGATTGAACGTGAGGGCGGCGTGCTGGCGGGCTTGAGCCTGGGCAAGAGTTTTCTGCTGGCGAGTTGCTTTGCCGTGATCACCGGCGCCGCCGCCGGTTTCGGCATCACCCGGATCGGCGATTTGCCGTCGGGCCAGGAAGTTGCCGCCATGCTGGGCGGCGGCGGTTTCCTGCAGACGGCGGCTCCCGATCCCGAGCAGCAGCACGCGGCCAAGTCCGCCATTGAGGTCTCCCAGCCCGTTCCGGCTGGGCCGGCGCAGAAGCCGATCTCGATTGCCACGCTCAATGTGGAAGACGCGGCGGGAACGCTCAACAGCAGCATTCCGCTTCTGCTTCATGCCGAATCCGGAAGCGAGAGCGAACCCATTTCGCTCAAGATCATGGGCTTGCCGGAAACGGCGTATCTGACCGCCGGCACCCGGGTTGAAGCAATGCATGGCTGCTCTCGCCCGGGCAGGAAGAGGGCGTGAAGCTGGTGGTGCCGGCTTCCGAGCAGCCGAACTTCGATGTCGCGGTTGCGGCCATCGAGTCCAAGTCGGGAGAACTGGCGGCGCCGGTCAAGGAACTGACGGTTGCTCTCGACGATCCGAGCTTCAATGTCACGCCGGCCAATGCGCCGCCCGAAGTGCAAACGGCAACAGCGAAGACCGGCGACAAAACGGATGCTCCGGCTGCCGAAGCCGAGCAAGTTGCGGCGGTGAGTGCATCCGAATTCGGGCGACGCCATCGCCTTCGTCCGATCTCCTCTCCAAGGGCGATACGCTGCTTCAGGCGGGCGACCTCGCCGGGGCGCGGCAGTTCTTCGAAAAGGCTTACGCGTCCGGCTCCGCAGAAGGAGCGCTCGGCGCGGCCAAGACCTTCGATCCCGCCGTATTCGCCGAGCTCAACGTGCAAGGTGTGAAGCCCGATCCGGCGAAGGCGCTCGACTGGTACAAGAAGGCGCAGCTGTCCGGCTCGCGTGACGCGGCAGTGGAAATCCAGCGCCTCGAAAGCGGGCCAGCGCTGCCTTAGCGCAACGGGCGCTCAAGTGCGTACCGGTTGAGTGCGGAAAGTTGCGCTAAATTATTGATTTTCGAGCACCTTATCGGCGATCAGTTGATTCCAACTGATCGCCGGGTGCTCTGGGCATCA
>JAAURV010000287.1 GCA_012032065.1 Hyphomicrobiales bacterium | reverse complement strand
GGCGGCGTGTTCAATCTGGCGCAGGACGCTGACAAACGCCGGCAATCAGCTCAAGAAGGGTGACGTGATCCTGATTGAACTGCATGCGCCCGGGCCCAACGGAAAATACGTGGCCATGCAATATTGGCCCGACATATTCTCGGCGATTGTCGGCGTCACCGCGAAAGGAATCACGGTTGTCGAAGCGGCGGGCAATGGCGACGAGAACTTCGAACTGCCTGTGTTCAATGGCACGGGTCTGCAGAAGGACAGCGGCGCCATCGTCGTCGGTGCCGGTATCCCACCGTCGAATTTCTTCGATTTTACCGGCGGAAACGGCTTTGGTGCCGCCTATCAGAAGATTGGCGTCCCGCGCTCGCGCATCTGGTTCTCGAACTATGGCAAGATCGTCAACGTTCATGGCTGGGGCTGGCACGTGACGACGCTTGCCTATGGCGATCTCCAGAACAACGCCTCGGAAAACAAGTGGTACACGCTGCGCTTCTCCGGAACCTCGAGCGCCTCGCCAATCGTAACCGGTGCCGTGGCATGCCTTCAGGGCCGCGCCAAGGCGAAGAATGGAGCGCCGATGACGCCCGACAAGGTGCGCAAGATTCTGATGGATACTGGAACCCCACAAGAGCCGGGGCCGGGTGTACCTCTGAGCCAGCACATTGGCCCATTGCCCAACCTTGTGGAGGCGATGAAAAAGGTCTGATGCGCCTTAACAGTCTGGCCGTGGCGATCTATATGAGCGCCAATGGAGTGATCATGGAACCGTCCGTTCCGCCGCCTGAAGAGTTGGTGGGCAAGAGCATCGACTGCAAGCTCAAGCCGGGCTGGAGTTATGACGAGAAGCGGGGCGCTTTCGTTGACCCCAAAGGCGCAACAACGCCACCGGACGCGCTGCCGAAAGGTGCTCGAATTGTCTACAAGGTGCCCTCACTCGCTGCGCGCCCGGCCCGCTCGCTTTCAGCCGCCGAGCGCGATCTTGCCCGCTACTTGCAAGTGATCCTACCCTCGGCGAAAGGGCAGGATCAGCTCTTGTCGGCGATGCGCTCCTGGCCTGCCATCGAAGGTGCTCATGCCACGCCCCAGATGAGCCTACCGAAGATGGATTGATGAAGGCGTGAGCCAAGCCGCGCACAGCCTGTCGTGGCTGCCGTTGCGCAACCACGCCGCGGATGCCAAGTTCCCCCTCATGAACGAGGCGCCAATATCACTCAATCTCGATGCGGCACTTGCGGAAGCCGAGGCAAATTTCGTGGCGAAGCGGCCAAAGACGGCAGCACTTCATGACCGCGCCAAGGCGGTCATGCCCGGCGGCAATACGCGCACCGTTCTCTATTCCGCGCCGTTTCCGATCCGGATCGAGCGCGCGGAAGGAGCAATCCTCCACGATATCGACGGCCACACCTATACGGATTTCGTCGGCGAATACTCCGCCGGGCTTTACGGGCATTCCAATCCGCTGATCGCCAAAGCCGTCGCGGATGCCATGGCTTTCGGCGTCAACATCGGCGCGCAGCATGTGCGCGAAGTTGTCTTCGCCGAGGAAGTCTGCCGCCGCTTCCATCTCGATCTCGTGCGCTTCACCAATTCGGGCACCGAAGCCAACATGATGGCGATTGCGGCCGCGCGCTGCCACACGCGCCGCAAGAAAGTGATGGCGATGCATGGCGGCTATCATGGAGGAACACTGTACTTCGCTCACGGCGCTTCGCCGGTGAACGCGCCCTTCGATGTCATCTTGGCCCGCTACAACGACATCGAAGCCACCGCCGAATTGATCGAAGCGGAAGCAAGTGACTTGGCCTGCGTCATCCTCGAGCCAATGCTGGGAGGAGGGGGCTGCATTCCGGCATCGCCGGAGTTTCTCCAGATGCTCCGCGAGCGGACGAAGCATCACGGCATCGTGCTGATCTTCGACGAGGTGATGACCTCGCGTCTCGCTCCGGGGGGCTATCGGAGTTCCACGGCATCGAACCGGACTTGAAAACGCTCGGGAAATATGTGGGCGGCGGCATGTCCTTCGGCGCTTTCGGGGGCGGGGCGGAGATCATGCGGCAGTTCGATCCTTCAATGCCCAATGCGCTTCCTCACGCCGGAACATTCAACAACAATACCCTCACCATGTCGGCTGGCCTCGTGGCGTTGACTGAAATCTACACACCCGAGCGCTGCCATTCTCACAACGCCTTCGGCGATGCCTTGCGGCACGAACTCAACAATCTCTTCATGCGCTATCAAGCCCCGATTCAGGCGAAAGGTTTTGGTTCGATGCTGACCATCCACCCCGTCGCGGGAGACATCGGCCAGCCCGAGGATGTGGAACGGGCCGACCGCCGCTTGCGGCGGCTGCTGTACCTCGATCTACTCGATGAAGGCATCTACATCGCCGAGCGCGGCTTCATCGCCCTTTCTCTCGAAATCGCCGGAAGCGAGTCAGCCAAGCTTCGGGCCGCATTGCAGAATTTCCTGATCCGCCGCCGCGCTGTCCTGCTTCCTTAGCACCTGCACACCGGGTGGCTGGCCTTCGGTTTCCGGACCAGCTACCCTTCCCGTATTGAACAGACATTCAATAACGCTGCGGGTGCCTCATGTATCAATCCAATCTCGGTTTCGACGCCGCCGGCCTCTGGCGCAAGGACCACGACCACTTCCTGCACCCCTATACCCACTTCGACAGTTTCGGGCGTGAGGGCTCGCTCGTCATCGTCGAAGGCGAGGGCTGTCATATCACCGATGCTTCGGGCAAACGCTACTTCGACGGAATCGGAGGCATGTGGTGCGTCAACGTGGGCTATGGCCGCCGCGAGATCGCCGAGACCATGGCCGAGCAGGCCATGCGGCTTTGCTACTCGAACACCTTCGTCGACGTCACCAACCCGCCCGCCGCCGAGCTCGCCGCACGCCTCGCGGGCCTCGCTCCGGGTTCGCTCAATCACGTTGCCTTCGCGACATCCGGCTCATGCGCCGTCGACACTGCGATCCGGCTCGCCCACTACTACCAATCCAGGCGCGGGCAGGGCAGCCGAAAACTCGTCATCTCCCGCAAGAACTCATATCACGGCTCGACCTATCTCGGCATGACCGTCGGCAAGCGCGACGGCGATCAATCGCAGCATTTCAAATACGCGGAGAATTTGGTCCATCACCTTTCGGCGCCATATCCTTACCGGCGCCCTGAAGGAATGACTCTGGAGGCGTTCAGCGACTTCCTCGTCGATGAGTTCCGGTCCAAGATCGAAGAACTTGGCGCGGACAACATCGCCTGCTTCATCGCCGAGCCCGCGCAAGCCTCAGGCGGCGTCACCATGCCGCCGCCAAACTATCTGCCGCGTTTGGCCGAGTTGTGCCGCGGCAACGGCATCCTCTTCATCGCCGACGAGATCGTCACCGCATTCGGCCGCCTCGGGCATATGTTTGCGTCCAAGGATATGTTCGGCATCGAGCCAGACATGATTCTGGCGGCGAAGGGCCTCACGTCCGGCTACATCCCGCTCGCCGCCACCATCTACTCCGATCAAATCCACGAAGTCATCTCCGCGCCCGATCCCGATGCCTGGTTCACCCATGGATTCACATATTCGGGGCATCCGGTGTCCTGCGCGGTGGCGCTCAAGAACATCGAGATCATCGAACGCGAAGACCTGTGCGCAAACGCGCCCGCGTGGGCGGCTACCTCGAACACGAACTGGCGAAACTCTCCGATCTCCCCATTGTCGGCGATGTCCGTGGCCGCCGTCTCATGATGTGCGTCGAATACGTGAAGGACAAGGCGACCCGCGAGTGCCTGCCCGATAGCCTGAACATCTCGCGGCGCATTTCAACCCGTTGCGAAGCCCATGGTCTGCTGGTGCGTCCCATCGGCCATCTCGATGTGCTGTCGCCGCCGCTCACCATGACGCGCGCCGACGTGGACTTCGTCGTCGGCACGCTCGAAATTGCGATCCGCGAAACGGTGGACGAACTGACGCGCGAAGGCGCGCTTCGCACGCCCGCTACAGGTAGAAATCGCCTGCCACCAGAGTAGTTGCGCTCTGCACGAAGATGCGCATGTCGGCCGTGCCGTTGCCGTCCGCGTCGACATAGACGGACTGAAACGCGCCGGCCACGACCTGGACTTCTGGCGCCCGTTCCGCTGAACGGTCCCGCTCCCACGAACGCCAACGTGCCGGAATACACGTTGCTGAGACTGATGTGATCGGCACTCGCGTTGCTGAAATCGTAGATGCGATCGGACGCCGCAACGGTCGACTCGGAGGCAGTCGAGTAGTAGAATGTATCCCCATCGCCGCCGCCGTAGAGATGGTCAATTCCGGCGCCGGCA
>JAAURV010000286.1 GCA_012032065.1 Hyphomicrobiales bacterium | reverse complement strand
GGCGTGTTCCCAGTCATCTGGAACGTGCGGCAGTCCCTTGACGATCCTTCGTCCATGTCATTCAGTACCCGGTTCGCCGTGCGAATATGCCGCGCGCTTTCCACCATGCCGGCGGGCGTGATCTACAACTCCAAGCGCGCCCTCGGCCAACATAGCGAGTTCGGCTACCGCAATCGCAATGCGGTGGTCATTCCGAACGGATTCTTCATGCCGGAGCCAAAAAAGATCGTCGCCAAATCTCCGCGCGTTTTCGGAATCGCCGGAAGGTTCCATCCGCAGAAGGACTACGATACCTTTTTCAAGGCGGCCGCCATCGCCCTGAGCGCGCGGCCGGATGCGCGGTTCCGGGCGGCGGGGCATGGGCTTGATCCGCACAACGCAGCCGTTGCTTCGCTAGTAAAGTCGGCTGGCCTAGCGCCAGACGCCGTCGATCTCTGCGGCGAGATCAGCGGCATGGACCGGTTTTACGAAAGCATCGACATTCTCGCGCTTTCGTCCCGCACCGAGGGTTTTCCGAACGTCATCGCCGAGGCCATGAGCCACGGCAAACCCGTCGTCACCACCGATGTCGGCGATGCCGCGGCCATCGTCGGGCCGGCCGGTTTTGTCGTTCCGCCCACCGATCCCCGCGCATTGGCAGGAGCCATGATCAAGGCTATGGATTTGCCGCCGGAAGAATATGAAGCGATGTGCCGACAAGCGAGAGCGCGCACCGAAGCCAGTTACGGCATCGACCGCATCGCCCGTCAGTTCGAAGATTTCGTTCGATCGCAGCCGGGCTGACCACGGGCACGCAAGCGCCTCCAAACGGACACTGACACAAATGACATTGACAGCACGCGACTACTTCGCGCTTCCCGCCAGCCAGATCGACGCGAGCGTCGAACAGGACTTCTATGGCAGCCTGAAGATGCGCAACGGAACCTTCAAATTGACCGCGGCGACGCGCTTCGCCGAAATCGAAGCCGCGTTCCGGGAAATTTTCCGCGAACGCGCTCCGTGCATACGTCATGCGCTGGACGTCGGCGTTTCGACTGGGACGACAACCGTCGAATTGGCGGACTTCCTGCTCCGGCACGGCTCCCCGGCCAAGACCGTCGCCACCGATCTCTATGTGAACGCCAAACTGGTAGAACCCCTCGCCGGCGTGTTCGTGCTCACAGATTCCTCCGGCTGGCCCCTGCAATATGAAGTCCTGGGAAAAGCGGTCAGATCCTGGAACCGCCGCCTCGACTACTTGACCCTGAAGTTCATTCCCAGGGCTCTGTTGCGCAACGCGCTCGCTGGCCGCGTGCGCGCGTCGATCGAGGCCGGAAAGTTCGAGCCCGTTCAGATGATCGGCAGAACGGTGCATGACCGGGATGACATCACGGTGGTCGAGGACGACATCCTGCGGCGGTCCGGCCAGCTTGCTTCGGCGTTCGACTTCGTGCGCGCCGCCAACATTCTCAATAGCAACTATTTCTCCGCCGCCGACCTCGACCGCGCCATTGGCAATATCGCGTCCTATCTCAAGGGGCCTGGTTCCATGCTGCTGGTGACCCGAACCAATCGGGCGCGCGCCAACGCCGGAACCCTGTTCGAATACCGGGCCGGAGGAACATTCGCGGTTCTTGGCCGCGTCGGCGGCGGTTCGGAGATCGAGGACATGGTGCTGCGCCATGCGGGATGATGCCGCCGAGGCGGGCGGGCACGGCGGCGCTGGGCTTTCGCCGCAACGCATAGCCGTCGTGGCGAGCCTGACACGCTCGCTTACCAATTTCCGCTATCAACTTCTGAAAGCCATGACCGATGCAGGCCATCAGGTCACGGCCTTCGCGCCGGAGGACGATCGCGAGACGGTCGAAAAGTTGCGGGAGATCGGCGTCCAATTCGTGCGGATTCCAATGGCCCGGACGGGGCTTAATCCGATCGCCGATTTGCGGACGCTGTTTGCCCTCTATCGCGGTTTCCGGGCATCAAGGCCAACCCTCGTTCTGCCTTACACGATGAAACCCATCATCTACGGTTGCCTTGCCGCGCGGCTCGCGGGCGTGGAGAGGCGGTTCGCGCTGTTCACCGGCATGGGCCATATTTTTGCCGACCCCCATCCGAAATGGCGCGGCGCTTTGGTGAGGGCCGTGAGCGTGGCGCTTTACCGCCAGGCGTTGAAAGAGGTCCGCGGCGTCTTCGTCTACAACGATGCCGATGACGAGGACATCCGGAAACACCGGATGCTCGCCGACAATAGCATCATCACTGGCGTCGCCGGCTCGGGCGTCGATCTCGATCACTACCCCCGCAGCGGGCCCGATTCAGGCGAGTTAAAATTTTTGCTCATCGCCAGGCTCCTGCGCGATAAGGGAATCTTCGAGTACGCCGAGGCCGCCCGGCAGCTTCGCGCCAAGCATCCCAAGGTTCGCTTCCAGTTGCTTGGCCCGTTGGAACCCCATTCCTCGTCGGTCAGCCACGCCGATCTCGCCGCCATGGCCGCGATAGAGTATCTCGGCGAAACCAATGACGTGCGTCCGTTTTTAGCCGCATG
Organism: Hyphomicrobiales bacterium; assembly: GCA_012032065.1. GTDB lineage: Bacteria > Pseudomonadota > Alphaproteobacteria > Rhizobiales > Aestuariivirgaceae > Aestuariivirga. Next base: position 1,790 of record JAAURV010000286.1, on the reverse strand, counting down.
CAGTGTCTTCGTGCTGCCCACGTACTATCGCGAGGGCATTCCGCGTAGCATTCTCGAGGCCCTGGCAACGGGCCGCGCCGTGATAACAACCGATGCTCCCGGTTGCCGCGAGACCGTCGTCGAGGGCAAGAACGGATTTCTCATCCCGGCGCGCGACAGCGGGGCATTGGCCGCGGTGATGGAACGCTTCATTCGCCAGCCGCGGTTGATCGACGAGATGGGCGTGCGCTCCTACGAGCTAGCGGTTGCAAAGTTCGACGTTCACGCGGTCAACCGGACGCTGCTCGCGACAATGGGGCTTGGACCATAGTTCGGGGCGGCGGCAAGGGTTGGAGTTCGTTCGCGGTGTCCAACCGGCACCGCGAGAACGCTCCTGTCTTATCCCGCCTTCTTGATCGGCCTCTGTCCGGCTCCGGAAGTCCAGACATGGCTTTGGCGGAGGGCCGGTGGCCACCGGGAGGGGCGAATTGTTCATCCATCAGGGTCATATCGACTCCGGTTGATTGATTCCGGGCCATTGATTCACAGGAAGAATCGAAGGGGCTAGTGTCTCTCTGGCTGAGCCTGACTCTTAGCGGCTTCCCAAATCACATGATGTTTGTTTCAAGATGCCTGCTGAAGGAGGTCAGCAGTCATGTTTGGATCGCTCTGCGGCGACAGGAACACGTAACACCCGAGATGCCTATTCCTATGGTTGTCAATTGAGCAAGAATGTCGATTTCGTACGCCAATGCGAAACTTCCGCAAATTCTTTCTCACGTAATGGACTGCACCCCATAGCTGAGACATCTTCGACGCCTTCTCAAGACGAGCTGTGGGCTGGGCTTTGGCGAAAGGGCTGGGCACACCACTGGCCATGACTGCCCTCGATCAGGCGCTCGAAGTCCGCAGGCCGTCGAAGGGAAGCCTCATTCATCACTCCGACCGCGGCATCCAATATGCGTCCAACGACTACAGGCAGCGCCTCCAACTAAGAAACCTCAGCAAGTGGTCCCAGCCTTGGGGTCCACTTCAACACTCCCGGCTCGGCAAGCCTACGTTCTACCCGTCTGAAACAGGTTAGGCTCGGGAAGGTTGGCCCGGCCCCCGTGCTGCGGGTCCTTCCGTCGAAATGTCGACGGCCCAAGACTATCATGCATGCGCATGGGGCGGATGCCGATAGAAAGGGTTTGGACATGAAGCCGCGAATTTCCATTCTGACGCTTGGCGTTGCCGACCTGGAACGATCACTGGCGTTTTATCGCGACGGCCTTGGCCTTCCGACAGAAGGCATCATAGGTCGCGAGTTCGAGCATGGAGCGGTCGCTTTCTTCGATCTGTCCGGCGGGGTCAAGTTGGCGATCTTCGCTCAGGATGATCTTGCCCATGACGCCGGTCTGCCGAAGCAGCCCATCAGTTCCACAGCTTTTGCTATCGGCCATAATGTCTTGTTCCGTGAGGAAGTCGATGAAATCATGGAGTTGGCGCGTCAGGCTGGTGCGGACATCGTAAAAAAAGCCTCGGAAACGTTCTGGGGCGGCTACGGCGGGTATTTCCGAGACCCGAACGGTCATCTTTGGGAAATCGCTTGGAACCCAGCAATGCTTCCAAGCGACTGACAGTTTATTCAGCAATCCCATAGGGTCTTTACCGCGTAAGCCTATGACCGCTTTGGGCTCAAAGCGCCCGTCACGCGAAACTTGCAACACGACCTACGACTCAAGCCCTTGCCGTCGGCAAAAAGGATAGCACGTTGGGTGAGGCCACCTTGCGGCCCGCATTCTGGCTAAGAAACGACGTGGCCAAGAGAA
>JAAURV010000285.1 GCA_012032065.1 Hyphomicrobiales bacterium | reverse complement strand
AGCAGAAGGACGCGAAGCTCGACGGCGGCGCGGTGATGACCATGTTTTGTCTTCCGTGTACGGAACGTTCCCGCCGCCCTCTACAAGGCCATGGGCGGGTTTGCCACCAATGGCGTCAACATGACGAAGCTCGAGTCCTATCAGCTTGAGGGAAGTTTTTCGGCAACCCAGTTCTACGCCGATATCGAGGGCCACCCATCGGAGCGCCGCGTGAAGCTTGCGCTGGAAGAACTGGCATTCTTCACATCGTATGTGCGCATTCTCGGCACCTACCGCGCCAGTCCTTTCCGCGCCGAGATCGCCCGCCGCTCGGCCCGTCAAGCGGATTGAACGGCAGCTTTGATCAAGTGCCAGGCAATCGCCATGGGCCGCGACGCCCACAGTTTTTCCGGATGTTTTCCTTCGAGCATCAGCTTGGCTTCCTCGATCGGGAACCAGCGCGCCGTCTCTAGCTCGCTCTCGTCGATCTTGATCGCGGTGTCGAGCGCTTCGCCGAGGAGGCCGATCATCAGGCTCGAGGGATAAGGCCAGGGCTGGCTTGCGGCGTAACGCACATCGCCAACCGGAACGCCGGCCTCTTCGAAGATTTCGCGGCGCGCAGCTTCTTCCAGCGTTTCGCCCGGCTCCACGAATCCCGCGAGCGCCGAGTACATGCCGGGCAACCAGCTCGATTGCCGGCCAAGCAGAATGCCAAGCGGCGAAACGGCGGCCATGATCACCACGGGATCGGTGCGCGGGAAATGATCGGCTTCACAGGCGCTGCAATGGCGCCGGTAGCCCGCATCGGCGATCTCCAGCTTTGCTCCGCAGTTGGAGCAGAAGCTGCGCCGCTCGTGCCAGGCGATCAGCGAGCGCGCCTGCGCGATGATGGCAAGGTCTTCGGCGGGCAGCATGCCAGCAGAAGCCATGCCGCGAATGTCGTGAAGACCATCCGCCGTGTCCGCGCGTTCGGCGATCCAGTATGTCCCGGCAGAATCGCGGCCCAGAACGATTTGCGGCACGCGTTCGGCTGCGGCTGGGCCGGCAATCGCCGCCTTGTCGCCATGAATGCGAACGATCCGCACGCTGCCCGATGCGATCTCTTCCAGCCATTGCGCATCGCGCCGCCGGTTCGCCATGCGGTCGAGCGGATTGCCCGCGAAGGCGAAGTCTGGCGTTTCGCCCGGCTTCACGCTGTACCATCCGTGTACGGAGGAAGAGGTCTTTCGCGAACGAAAGCGGCGGGCGTTGCCGCCCGCCGGTTGAAATTTTTCTCTAGCGGATGTGGGATCAGCCGGCCTGCGCCTTGGGTGTCGAAGCGGCGGCTTCGCGTTCCTTGAGCATGCCGTCGACCACGACAACGGTGCGTTCCAGATCGGCGATCGCTTCTTCGAGCTCGATGCGTTGCTTGCGGAGCGCTTCGAGGCGTTCGCGCATCTTGGTCGAAGCGATGCGCAGCTGCGTCAGCTGACCATCCTTCAGGTTGTAGAGATCGAGCATCTCTTTGATCTCTTCGAGCGCGAACCCGACCTTCTTGCCCCTGAGAATCAGCTGCAGCCGGGCGCGGTCGCGATAGCTGAAGAGCCGCGTCCAGCCGCGGCGGGCGGGATGCAGCAGGCCCTTCTGCTCGTAGAAGCGGAGCGTGCGAGGCGTAACCTCGAATTCCCGGCAAAGCTCGGTGATGGAGTAAGTGCGATCGCGGCTACCGCGGTCCTTGATCTCGGCTGAAGACATGATTTTCTCCGGAGGAAACAATCTTTAACACTATGACTGACGTTGGGTAGATATAACGCGACGGTAGCGGCGATCAAGCGGCCAACAGAGCCCAGTGGAGAACGAGGTTTACGGTCTCCGGTCGCTCAACCATAACGTGTCCTTTCGAGAGTGTGGAATCGCCTCAAAGGAACAACTGCTTAACCGAATCTTTACCAAAGACGTTAACTTTTGGACAGGGGTTTCACGCCCCGGCCCATGAGTCCAGAGGGACGAGGCTTATGGGGACAGAGTCAAACTTGCGAGCGGGTGCTATTGGATGAAGCCGGGAATACCTTGGAGCGTGAAGGGCATCGAGCCCGAGGTTCGGGAGGCGGCGAAAGACGCTGCCCGCCGTTCCGGCATGACGCTTGGCGAATGGCTGAACTCGATGATTCTCGAACAGGCCGATGGCAGCCAGCCCGAATCGCGCGATTTTCAGTCCGTGGCCCGTAGCGACTTTGTTCAAGCGCGCCCGCCCGCGCGAGACGAGGCAACGAAACGGCTCGAAGACATCGCCGACCAGCTTTCGCGAATCGCCAGACGCGAACAGGGAAGTGCCGCGCTCCGCACCTATGGCGCGGCCCAGCAGGATCGCGACACCGAGTCGCTCTCCAAGATTCTCTCGCGCGTCGATAGCAACGAGCGCCAGACCGTCGAAGCCTTAACCGCTGTCAACGAACGCCTGTCGCTGCTTGGCCGTCAGGTGGTCCAGGCAACGAAACCGCGAGCACCCGAAAGGCCCGACGAAAGCCCGGCCTATCAGACGCTGGAAAAAGCGCTGCGCAATGTCGTCGACCACATCGAGGTCAGCGAGAAGCACACGCGCGAGACGCTGAAGCAGCTTCAGGACCGCATGGGCGACATGGCCCAGCGGGCCGCATCGGCGCCCAGCGATCAAGTTCTGCAACAAGCTCCCGTCTTCAACCGCCTCGAAAACCGTCTTGCCGATCTCGCTCACCGGGTCGAGCGCACCGAGGCGCAAGCTTCGTCGGGATTGCCCGATGTTGTTCGCGGTGAACTTGCGCAATTGGCCAATCGCATCGAGACGGTGCGCGAAACTTCGGAAGCGCTCGCTTCACGCGCCCAGACCGCGGCGGTGCAGACCGCCCAGCAGGAACTGCGCGAAATCGAGCGCCGCATCCTGACGCTTCTCAAGGATGCGCAAACCGCATTGTCGAGCCAGGGCGGTTCGAATGCGGAGATGCAGCGGCTGCGCGCCGAGATCGCCAGCCTCAATCTGCGGATCGACGAGGCCAACAGCGGCACGGCATCCGACCGCGATGTGCAAGCGCTTCGCGTCGCTATCGAGCAATTGTCGACTCGCGTGGCCCAAGGTCCGGACCTTCGCCCGCTTGCCGATATGGACCGGCGTCTTGCCGATCTGACCGATCGTCTCGAGCAGAGCCAGAACCAGCCGCGCAACATTCCGCAGTTGAACGAACTCGAACACCGCATGAACGAGCTCGACATGCGGCTGGAGGACGCGGTTCGCCGCCGCGACGATACGCGCGCCTTTGCGGCGCTCGAACAGCAGATCGCCACCGTCTCCGATCGCGTGGGCAATACCGAACGCCAGCTTGGCCATCTCGAAACCTCGAGCGCGCCATCAACCAGCTTTACGAAAGCATCGAGCAGAGCCGCAACTGGTCGCAGCAGGCCGCGGAAGACGCCGCCAATCGCATGGCGGATCGCCTGATGACGGCGCAGGCCCAGGCACAGTCCGGGCCGTCGCCGGAACTTATGGCCCTGCAGGATGGCCTGCGCACGGTGCGCGACAGCGCCTCCGCCAGCGACCGCCGCAATCAGGAAACGCTCGAAGCCGTCCACGAAACGCTCGAGCAGATCGTCACCAAGCTCGCCGAACTGGAAACCGTGGCGGTGGGCCAGCAAGTGGCGGCGGCCATTGCCCAGCCGGGTCAGTCACAACCGGTGTGGCATTCGCAGCCTGCCCCCGTTGCCGAGCCGCAAATCTTCGCCGAACCCGAACCGGAAACACAAGCTCCGCAAATCCTTGCGGCGGAACCCAATCCGTTTGCGCCTGCTATCGAGCAGTTTGCCCAAGAACCTGCAAATCCCTTCGCGCCGTCTCCCGCGGAAGCCGTCTCTCCCGCCGAACCGCCGTTTGCGCCGGAGCAGGCTGCCGCTCCGGCGGACGACTTCATCGCCGCCGCGCGCAAGATGTCGCCGGCGGAGATTCGCGCCCATCCGGAATACATGCGCCTCGCCGAGCTCGCCAAGCAGCACGTCCGCGGCACGCGCGTGACGCGCCTCGGCATCCACGACCGGGACGGGCGCACGATCTTCTCGACGTCGCCGGTCGCGGTCGGTAGCTATCCCGTGGACCCGGCCGCATTCGAATCGGCCCGCGCCGAGGTCGAGACCGGCGCGAGCCTGCCGGCGCTCTCGTCGCTGACCACCGACGGCGCGTCGCCCGAGCGGATGATTTTCAGGAGCTTTGTCTCGGTCCGCGGCAGTGACGGCGGGCCGTTGGTGATATCGCTGTTCAGTGACACGGCCGGCTACCATCTGATCATCCGGCGCAACCTCCTGATCTCGATCGGCGCCGTCGGTGGTCAGCGACGAG
>JAAURV010000023.1 GCA_012032065.1 Hyphomicrobiales bacterium | reverse complement strand
AGGCAGAGGTGCGGTGTTTCTAGCGCATAACGCGCTCAAGTGGAATCACTTGAGCGTTCAGTTATGCGCCAGATTCAAATTGCTAGAGCAACTTACCGGCGGTCGAATGACCGCCGGTTGCTCTAGGGCCGGAACCGTTCTGCCGGCATCAATGAAACGGGGAGTCCCGCAGCGCCGCCGGCCCTTCGGATTGGCCGGTGCTGCAATTTCCAATCCGCCGCCCTCTTTGCACTTCAACAAATGTCATGTTCTTTCCGCCCATGATCATGTGGATGCGGCCTTCGAAAGCGCCGTCCGACAGTTTGAATTGCGCGCGCGCTTCGGATCGCTCGTAGGGCCTGCCAGGGCAAAGAATTTCGAAAGTGAGCGCTGCCGCATCGCGCCGGATATTGCGGGCGGGACAACGGGCGAGCGGGTTGTTGGAGCTGAGCACCGGCAGAGATTGGCGATGCTCCGTCACGCAGATGCGCGCGGTGCGGTTGGTTGCGAAGCGCTCAACATGCGGCACTTCTAGCCGGTATGTGACTTCGTATGAGCCGGGTTCAAACCCGCCGGCAAAAGCCGGGTTCGCCAGGAGAAGCAGAGCGGCGGCCGGTCCACGCATGCATAAGTCTCCCGATCAATCTCGAAAGGCCCGCTTGAGATTCCGGACCTTGTCGAAATTGCGCGCCTGATCGAGGTCTTTCAACTTCTGCAAGATAGCCGATGTCACGTCAGCCTGATCGAAATCGGCCCCCGCAAGACGCGCGCCCGTCAGATTTGCGCCGCCCAGTTCCGCGCCGAACAGATTTGCGCCCGAAAGATTGGCATCCTTCATCACCGCGAATTCCAGCATCGTGCGCGAGAGATTGGCATCGGAGAAGTCAGCCCCCTCCAACCGTGCCGAGCGCAATACAGCCCGCATCAGCCCCATGGATTGGTTCTTCATATCGGCCGAAAGGTCCGCCCCATTGAACCTGGCCGCGGCGAAATTGGAGTTCGTCAAGTCGGCCGTGATCCGGGCCCCGGAAAGATCGGCCCCTTTGAAGTTGGCGCCCCGCATTTGACTTGCCACGAGGCTCGCCCCGCGAAGGCTCGCGCCTTCGAACGAGGCGGAGAGTCCCCAGGCCTGATCGAGAATGGCCTTGTCGAGCTTGCAATTGCTGAATGACGTCTTGTTGAGGTAAGCGCCTCGGAAATTCGCGCCTGTCAGATCGAGGCCGGAGAGATCGAGCCCCGATAGCCGCTTGCCTGCCAGATTGACCGGCGCGCCTTTCGCCACCAGCGCAGCCACATCGTCACGGCTCATCTCCGCCATGGTCATCTTGGGTGAATTGAGGTCCACCCCCACCATCGAATCCTGCGCGACAACGGAAGGTACCGTCGCAAGAAGCAGCGCCGCCACGGCCAGCCCAAGAACTCTGATCATGGCTGCGCTCCGAGGGATGCCAAAGCGGCGGCCAAACGGTGTTTGATCAGCCATTCAAGACCCCGCTTCCACGAGCTGTCGGTATTCGAGCGGATATCGGCATTCTGCTGGATGAGAAGGCGGTTCGAGGAAACATCGAAAACATCGACCCTGATGTTGAGGATCAGGTTTGAGACCTTGTGAACGGAACCGAGCACCGCGAGCTTGCCTCCAACCGCCTGCGCAAGCCTCTGCACACAACCGCACGCGGAAAGGTTGGACGCGTCTGCCTCCGCCGTGACGTGCGCCATGTCGCAGTTTTTCCAGCCGCTGCCTGATTCGACCCACTGCCGCAGCTGTGCCGTGAGAAGTCCCAGCCGCGCCTGCTCGTCCTTCTTAACGCCATTGATCTCGCCCTCGAGACTATGGTCGGTCATCTCGAACTTGAAAACAGCGATGCACGGAACCGAGTCCCGCGCCAAAGATTTTGACGGCAATATGGCAATAGCAGAAAAGAGCCCTGCGACTGCAATCAACCGATACGAAAGTATGGCCATGGCCGCGTACTTTCAAAGACTTCACGTTACAGTGCCGCCGGGAATCGGCAAGCAAAATCATGAATCCTCTCTTGGAAGAGGCCGGAAATTCGCTTAGCGTTCCATGGACTTCACAAGCGCGGGCCGTAGAGAATTGCCGGACACATCTGTTGCGCCATTGTTGAGAACGATGCACCGCTGGCTGTTGGCGGCCAGTCTGGCCTGGATGACTGGCGCGTCCGCTTACGCCGCTGAATCAACCGATGTCCGGATCGGCTATCTCAGAATTGATGAAAACGTGCTCGCAATCTCGGTCCTGGATGTCCCGCCCAAGGATGACGGCGTCGCCGGCGCGATGGTTGCCGTCAATGACAACAACACGACCGGCAAGTTTGTCGGCCAGAAATTCCACCTCGAAGAGGTAAAGCTTACGATGGGCCAGGACCCTGTCCCAGCCGTCAAGAAACTCTTTTCGTCAGGGACCTCCTTCATCGTTTCGGACCTGCCCGCTGATATGCTGCTCAAAGCGGCCAATGCAGCGGCGGCGAAAGGCATCCTCGTCTTCAATGCCGGCGCGACGGACGACTCCCTGCGCGAAGAGAACTGCCGGGACAACGTGCTTCACACCGCTCCGAGCCGCTCCATGCTCGCCGATGGCCTCGCGCAATATCTGGCCTGGAAGCAATGGCGCAATTGGTTCCTGATCATCGGCTCGCATGAATCCGACAAGCTCTGGGCCGAAGCGCTAAAGCGGGCAGCACAGCGTTTCGGCGCAACAACGTCGAGGAGCGCGTCTTCGAGGATCGCGGCGCCTCGCGCCAGACCGATAGCGGCAATGTTCTGATTCAGCGGGAAATGCCGGTGTTCACGCAAGAGGCGGCCGATCATGACGTCATCGTCGCCGCCGACGAAAGCGAAGTCTTCGCAACCTATCTCCCCTATCGCACCTGGATTCCGCGCCCCGTGGCAGGCTCGGCGGGCTTGGTGCCGAGCAGCTGGCATCCGTCGCATGAACAATGGGGCGCCAAGCAAATCCAGAACCGCTTCGTAAAGGCCACTGGCCGGCGCATGAACTCGAAGGACATGCAGGCGTGGACCGCGGTCCGCATCATCGGCGAGGCCGCCACGCGCACAAACTCGGGAAGTCCAGAAAAAATCGCCGCCTTCATCAAGGACCCCGGTTTTTCCATCGCCGCATTCAAAGGCCAGCGCGTTACATTCAGGCCGTGGAACTGGCAGCTGCGCCAGCCCGTTTTGCTGAGCGATGCGCGCAATGTCGTCTCGGTTTCGCCGCAGGAGGGATTCCTCCATCAGATCTCCGAACTCGATACCTTGGGGATCGACCAGCCGGAAACGAACTGCAAACTCAAGCAGCAATAGGAAGGAAGCACCGGATGTTCGCACGTGTTGTTATTGGAACTCTACTGTCGGCGGCGCTCATCTCCCCCGCCGCCGCCTACTCGATCTACATATCCAACGAGAAGGATAACACGATCACCGTCGTCGATTCCAAGACCATGGAGCCTGTCAAGACGGTGAAGGTCGGCCAGCGCCCGCGCGGCATCGCCGTCACCAATGACGGCAAATTCATTCTGGTGTGCGTGGGCGACGACGATACGATCGAGGTTCTCGACGCCGCCACATACGAGCGTGTGGGCACGCTCCCTTCCGGGCCCGATCCGGAACTGCAGGTGTTGAGCCCCGACGGCACAAGGCTCTACGTCGCCAACGAAGACGACAATCTGGTCACCATCATCGACATGGCCACAAAATCCGTCGCCGGCGAAATCCCAGTGGGCGTGGAACCGGAGGGCATGGGCATCAGCCCCGACGGCAAGACATTGGTCAATACCTCCGAAACCACCAACATGGCGCACTTCATCGACACCGCGACGCTCGAGATCAAGGAGAATGTGCTCGTGGACCAGCGCCCGCGCTTCGCCGAATTCAAGAGCGACAATTCCCAGGTCTGGGTGAGTTCCGAAATTGGCGGTACCGTCAGCGTCATCGACACCAGGACATTCGAGATCGTCAAGAAGATCGCGTTCGAGATTCGGGGCCTCAGGCCGGAGGCGATCCAGCCGGTGGGCGTGCGCATCACCAAGGATGGCAAGAAAGCCTTCGTCGCCCTAGGTCCGGCCAACCGCGTCGCCGTGATCGATGCCCAGACATACGAGGTGTTGGACTATCTTCTCGTCGGCCAGCGCGTCTGGCAACTGGGCCTGACGCCGGACGAGAAACTGCTCATCAGCACGAACGGCGTGTCGAACGATATTTCGATCATCGATGTGGACACGCTCGAGGTGCTGAAGTCGGTGCCTGTCGGCCAGTTGCCATGGGGTGTTGCGGTTTCGCCCAATTGATGCTGCAAGGTCATGCGGCAAGACATGAGCGAAACAAGAAAATCCGAGGCTGCCGCGCTGGGCATCGAAAAGCTCGGCCACAGCTATGGCGCAAGACGCGCGCTCGATGATGTGACATTCAGCGTGCCATCGGGCCGATTCAGCGTGCTGCTGGGCCTCAATGGCGCGGGCAAGTCCACGCTGTTTGCGCTTGTGACGCGGCTTTACGACGCCAGGCAAGGCGCGATCAAGGTTTTCGGCAACAGCCTGCGAGATCATCCCGGCGAGGCGTTGCGCGGACTGGGCGTGGTGTTTCAGTCGCGCACCGTCGACCTCGACCTGTCGGTGATGCAAAACCTTCTCTATCACGCGGCCCTGCACGGCATAACCTCCGCCGATGGCCGAAAGCGTGCGCAGGAACTGCTCGACTGGTTCGATCTTGGCGCACGGAGGAATGAAAAGGTGCGCAGCCTTTCCGGCGGACAGATGCGCCGCGTCGAGATCGCGCGCGCGCTCCTGCATCGCCCTCGGCTTCTACTTCTCGATGAAGCAACGGTGGGCCTCGACATCAAATCCCGCGCGGACATCATCGCCCACGTCCGCCGGCTTGTAGCCGAGGAAGGCCTGGGCGTCTTATGGGCGACGCATCTCTTCGAAGAAGTCGCGAAAGATGACTCCGTCGTGGTCCTGCACCACGGCAAAGTTCTGGCGGAGGGACCCGTGCGCGACATCCTCCGCGAACAGGGCGTCAAGGATATCAAGCCGGCCTTCGAGAAGCTCATCGGCGCCGCAAGGCCAAACCCCGCAGAGGTTGCGGCATGACAGCCATCGAAGTCCCCGCCGCAGCCCAAGCCGGATTTTCCGCGCGCCAGTATCTGACCTGCCTCTCAGGCATCGTCTGGCGCGAAAGCCTGCGTTTCCTGCATCAGCGCGAGCGCTTCGTGGCGGCGCTGGTGCGCCCGCTCCTCTGGCTCTTCATCTTCGCCGCCGGTTTTCGCCAGGTTCTCGGCGTCTCCATCATTCCGCCCTATCAGACCTATGTGCTCTATGAAGTCTACATCACGCCGGGTCTCGTCGCCATGATCCTGCTCTTCAACGGCATGCAGTCCTCGCTCTCGATGGTCTATGACCGCGAAATGGGCAACATGCGCACGCTGCTGGTGAGTCCGTTTCCGCGCTGGTTCCTGCTGGTCGCCAAACTCCTCGCCGGGATCGCGGTCTCGGTCCTGCAAGCCTATGTCTTTCTGGCCATCGCATGGCTGTGGGATGTGAAACCGCCGGCGGTCGGCTATTTCGCCGTTCTTTCCGGCATTGGTCCTCTGTGGCCTCTTGTTCGGGGCCATCGGCTTGCTGCTCTCCTCGCTGGTGAAACAGCTTGAAAATTTCGCGGGAGTCATGAACTTCGTGATCTTCCCGATGTATTTCGCATCTTCGGCGCTGTATCCGCTCTGGCGTGTGCGGGAATCGAGTCCGCTGCTCTATTACATTTGCCAGTGGAACCCATTCACTCACGCGGTCGAACTCATCCGCTTTTCACTTCATGGTCAGATGAACTGGACAGCTCTGGCCATCGTGTCGGCGACAACCGCCGTCTTTCTGTTTGCGGCGATTGTTTCATACGATCCAACGCGCGGTTTCATGGCGCGGCGCAGGGCGGCGGAATGAAGCTCGTTGCCCTGGTCTCTTGCCTGCTGCTGGCATGCGGTGTCTCTCAGGCCTTTGGCGCGCAAACAGGAGACTGGCCCTGCGTGCAGAGGAAGGTTCCTGAAATTTCGCTTGCCGCGGTGTGGCGGGGGCCGTCCACCGAGGGGATTGCAACCTGGCGCGATGAACAAAGCGTTGTAAATCTGGTACAGCTGATCGCGGCACGGCGCACGACCGAGGACGAAGCAGCAAAGGCCATTGCCGATTCGCCGGATCGGCGGGAGCAAACAAGCAGCCGCTCCTGCTCAAGGTGGCCGTTGGACTCGTCGAAACCGTCAATGCCGAGCGCGCTTCGGTGATCGCCGGCCTCGAGCGCTTCGGCGGAGCGCAGAAGAACCTGGCGGAACTGGTGCGCAAGGAAAACGCGACGCTCTCGGACCTCCGCAACGATGCATCCGCCGATCCGGCGCTCGTCGCACAGCAAACTGAAGTGCTGAACTGGAACTTGCGCATCTTCGAAGAACGCCAGAGATCGCTCCGCTTCGTCTGCGAAGTGCCCGTCATTATCGAACAGAGACTCTTCAATCTCACGCGTGACATCCAGAATGCCATCGAGCAAGAGCCTTGAGATGCCTCACTGGCTGATCGGCCGGTCCTGTTCGTCGAGCAGAGGCACGCCGTAGTCCAGCAGGATCGCGTTGATCTCCTGCTGGTTTTCGCGGATTAGTTTGTTGAGCGTTCGTTTCCAGTCTTGGTCCGAAGCGCGCACGCCCATGGTGATGCGGAATACCATATGCGCGCTTCTCTTTTCGCCAGTGAGCGGCACGATCGTGAGCGGCGTTCCGGACCTCTTCGCATGATAGCCCGCAATCGGTCCCCACAGCGCGCCCGCGTCGATCTCGCCCGATTGCAGATCGGCAATCATCTTCTGTGTCGGCGAACTATGCCGCGTGTCGACCATCAACTGATATGGCTTCGCCTTTCCCATCAGCTTGTTGCGCGCCATGAGCGCGGCTGGCGGCGTGCCCGCGACGATGCCGATCCTCTTGTCCTTGAGCCGCGGATCGGCAAAGGACGTCACGCCGTCAAGCCCGTTGCCGGGCTTGTAGATCAGCGCATAGGCCGTGCGGTAGTAGGCATTGGTATTCTGCACCAGCTCGTCGCCCTGCGGATAACCCAGAATGACATCGCACTTGTACGCGCCAAGCGTCATGCGCACGAAACCGGTCGCCATCGGGAAATAGGTGTACGACACCGACTTGCCGAGCTTCTTGGCAAGGAACTCAGCCAAACGGTTTTCGAACCCTTCCTGCTTTTCGTTGGTGAAAGGCAGATTGTTTGGATCCGCGCAGACGCGAAGCACCTTGGGGTCGACGAGCTCGACCGAACCCGCAAGCCCGGAGTCCTGCGCCAAGCCCTGCCCATGAAGCGCCGTCAACAGCGCCGCCGCGTAGCAGGCAGCGCGGAGCTTCATCCGCCCATGCATGCCGTTTCAGCCTCGGTGAAGGCCGCCGGTTTCGCTTCCTTCTTGGGCGGCCTGCCCGTGCCGCCGACGCCCGCCGTGCGCGCGCGAAGATAAACGTAGATGTCGTCGACGTAGCACATCACGTTCTTGTTCGTGCCGAAAGCAGGCATCACGCTGTTGCCGGAGGCGCCTACCTTCTGCCGCCCATTGGTGACGACTTCGAGGTACTCGACATAGTTCATGCTCTTCAGCGAATCGATCAAGGGCGGCGCATAGGTCGACCCTTGGCCCGCGGGCCCGTGGCAGACATGGCAGTCGGAGTGATAACGGCGGTAGCCGGAGAATGTGTACCAGTCGACGGTGCCGTCATCCGTTATGTTGAAGGTGGGATCGCCATTGGCGTCGAGGTATTTGCCGTCCTCATTGGTGACGGCCTTCGGATCGCCGGGCGGTTCGGCAATTGCCGCGCCGCAGATCAGTGACATCGACAACAGAAGCCAAAGTTTATTCATGCAGACCTCGGCATGGATTCAATTGGAGGCAAGAATGGGGCCTGATGCGCCGAACAAACGGCAATCGAGCATCAGGCCCTTGAGTCTGTCCGTGAACCGGACGTGGTCCTAGGGAATCGCGAACACCGTCAACGAGCCGCCAAGCGATGTGTACTTGGTCAGTCCGGCATAACCGCCGACCGCGCCAAGCCCGGCCGTTGACACGACCTTGTCTTCCACCGACGGCTGTTTGCTCTGGCTCACCGCGGCATGCCAGCCGGCGGCGTTTTCAGGATTGAGCAGACCGGCCGCAAGACCAATGCCGGCCCATCCGCCCACGCCCGAGAGCACCGCGACGTACTGCTTGCCGCCGTGTTCATAGGTCATGACGTTGCCGATGATGCCGGATGGAGTCTTGAACTTGTAAAGCTCCTTGCCCGTCTTGGCGTCGACCGCCTTCAGGAAGCCATCGAGCGTGCCGTAGAAGACAACGCCGCCGGCTGTCGCGAGAGCACCACCCCAAGCGGAGAACTGCTCCTTGTTCGACCACGCGATCTTGCCCTTGTCGGCGTCCCAGGCGATGAAGTTACCCATGTGGCTTTCACCCTTGGGCGGATACATGCTGAGCGCCGCGCCGACGTAAGCCTGGCCCGCCGTATACGAGACCTTATAGGGTTCGTAGTCCATGCAGACATGGTTGGTCGGCACGTAGAACAGGCCAGTGTCGGGCGAATACGCCGCCGGTTGCTGGTCCTTCGTGCCGAGAGCGGCCGGGCAAATGTCGGTCACGTTGACATCTTCGCCATTGTGCTCGGTCGACTTTTCGGGAACCACGGCCGGACGGCCATAGGTCGGGCTGTTCTTGTCCATGTCGACGCCCGTCGTCCAGTTCACCGTCGGATCGTACTTTTCAGCAACGAGCAATTCGCCGGTTTCACGGTCCATCGTGTAGGCAAGCCCGTTACGATCGAAGTGAACCAGCGCTTTGCGCATCTGGCCGCCGACATTCATGTCGGCGAGAATCATTTCGTTGACGCCGTCATAGTCCCATTCGTCGTGGGGCGTCATCTGATAGACCCACTTCGCCATGCCGGTGCCGAGGTCACGCGCCATGATCGTCATCGACCAGCGATTGTCGCCTGGCCGCTGATTGGGATTCCAGGTCGACGGATTGCCGGTGCCGTAGTAAACAAGGTTCAGCGCCGGATCATAGGCGTACCAGCCCCATGTCGTGCCGCCGCCGATCTTCCACTGGTCACCTTCAAAGGTGTTCATGCCGGAGTCCTTGCCGACCGGCTTACCGAGATGCATGGTCTTTTCCGGATCCATCAGGATGTCGGAATCCGGCCCCATCGAGTAGGCGCGCCAAGCGAGCTTGCCGTCCGTGATGTTGTAGGCGGCCATCGAACCGCGAACACCGAACTCACCGCCCGAAATGCCAACCAGCACCTTGTCGCCGAACACATGCGGCGCGTTGGTGCCGGTTTCGGCGATGCTTGGATCGCCGTTCTTGATTTTCCAGGCTTCCTGACCGCTCTTGGCATCAAGCGCCACAAGCGTCGTATCGGCCTGGTAGAGGAAGATCTTGCCGTCGGCGTAGGACAGGCCGCGGTTGACCGTGTCGCAGCACATCACCGGGATCACGTTCGGATCCTGCTTCGGCTGATAGGCCCACTTGATCGATCCATTGTCGTTGAGGTCAAGCGCATAGACCGTGTTGGGGAACGGCGTGTTCACATACATCGTGCCGTCGATCACCAGCGGAGCGCCTTCGTGGCCGCGCAGCACGCCGGTCGAGAATGTCCAGGCGACCTGCAGCTTGCCAACATTGTCGGTCGTTATCTGATTGAGCTTGGAGTAACGCTGGTTATCGAACGTCGCCGCCGGCATGACCCAGTTTTTTGGGTCGGCGGACATTTTCATGAGTTCATCATTGGCAGCCGCCGGGCCTTGGACAACGCCAAGCAAGGCCAAACTGCACGTCGCTGATAGCAAGAAACTGCGCATGGTTCGTTCTCTCCCATCCTTATGGTTTTCGCTGGCTCTCCCCGGCCTCTCGAGAGCAGTCAAATTCAGCTATTTGTCTTGCGCCGTCCGCCTTACAAATAGCGGAATTTACGTATGCTTTCTGAGCTTTGCTGGGAAAGCTCGAAGCGAGGCTAATCCGAAATTTCCGGGGTCGCAACGTAAAATCGCCCGCTGCATCGCAAACTGATACCTTTGTCCTAGTTTGATCTGTCAGTACGTCCAAATCTTCTCACATGAAATGCAATCCCGTGATTGCAACATGAGTTGGCCGATGCTACGCAGCCCCACCGTAGGCCATAGGTTTGTTAAAGCTGGAAGACCGGGAGAAATAATCGTGAGTGAACTAGTGGATTTCATGTTTGACAATCGCAAATTGCGGCTGGCGCTTGCCATTGCTTGCCTCGCGATCGGAGCGGCAAACGCGCATGCAGGCGATGTGTCCAAGGGCGAGAAGGTCTTCAAGAAGTGCATGGCCTGCCACACGGTTGCCGACAAGGCCAACAAGGTCGGCCCCTATCTGACAGGCCTCGTCAACCGGCCCGTGGCAAGCGCCGAGGGTTACGCGTATTCCGATGCCATGAAGGAGTTCGCATCACAGCAGCCGGCCTGGGACGAAGCGGTGCTCGACAAGTACCTCGAAAACCCCAAGGCAATGGTGCCGAAAACCAAGATGGCGTTCGCAGGACTGAAGAAAGCCGACGAACGCGCCGACTTGATCGCCTTTCTGCTCACAAAGCAGTAGATCCGCGCAATACTTATGACGTTTGACCTATTGACGGTTTCGCTATTGAGTGCGAGCTTGAAACCCGCCGTTAGGTGGGGAGAGGATTCATGAAGTCGCGCGCAGCGGTCGCCTTTGAGGCGGGTAAGCCACTTGAAATCGTCGAAGTCGATCTCGAAGGCCCGAAGGAAGGCGAAGTCTTGGTCGAGATCAAGGCGACCGGTATTTGTCACACGGACGAGTTCACGATCTCGGGCAAGGATCCGGAAGGGTTGTTCCCTGCCATCATGGGGCACGAGGGCGCGGGCATCGTCGTTGAGGCCGGCAAGGGCGTGAAGTCCCTGACCAAGGGCGATCACGTGATCCCGCTCTACACGCCCGAGTGCCGCGAATGCGAATACTGCCTCAATCCCAAAACCAATCTCTGCCAGAAGATCCGCCTCACGCAAGGCAAGGGCCTGATGCCCGATGGCACCTCGCGCTTTTCCTACAAGGGCAAGATGGTGCATCACTATATGGGCTGTTCCACCTTTTCGAATTTCACCGTGATGCCGGAGATCGCGCTCGCCAAAGTCCGCAATGACGCGCCCTTCGACAAGATTTGCTATGTCGGCTGTGGCGTGACGACGGGCATTGGCGCCGTGATCAACACAGCGAAGGTGGAGGAAGGCTCGAACTGCGTCGTCTTCGGCCTCGGCGGCATCGGCCTTAACGTCATTCAAGGCCTGCGACTCGCCGGCGCCAACATGATCGTCGGCGTTGACCTCAACGATGCGCGCGAGGAATGGGGCCGCAAGTTCGGCATGACTCATTTCGTGAACCCGGCGAAGGTTCAGGGCGACATCGTCGCACACCTCGTCGAACTGACGGGCGGCGGCGCGGATTACTCGTTTGAATGCATCGGCAACGTCAAGGTCATGCGCCAGGCGCTGGAATGCGCGCATAAGGGGTGGGGCCAGTCCATCATCATTGGCGTCGCCGGCGCCGGCCAGGAAATCTCGACACGCCCATTTCAGCTTGTGACGGGCCGCTCCTGGCGTGGCACGGCATTTGGCGGTGCCCGTGGTCGCACCGATGTGCCAAAAATCGTCGACTGGTACATGAACGGCAAGATCCAAATCGATCCGATGATCACCCACACCATGCCACTGCAGGACATCAACAAGGCCTTCGACCTCATGCATGAGGGCACATCGATCCGCAGCGTCGTGGTTTACTGAGGCCATACAAACGGGAGGACAATCCAAATGGCACGTAAAGCAAAGAAAGCAGTCAAGGCAAAAAAGAAAGCCGCTCCGGCGCGCAAGGCAAGCGCCCCGTCCATAATGCTGCATCCGGCAATCGACCGCGGGTTTGCAAAATCCGCGAGCAAGAACTTCTCCGGGGGGACGCTCAAGTGCCACTGCGCCACTGACCCCGTCACCGTGGAGCTCTCGGCGCAGACCGCCCACAACCACGCCTGCGGCTGCACCAAATGCTGGAAGCCGGACGGCGCGATTCTGTCCATCGTCGCCGTCGTGCCAAGCGACAAGGCCCGGGTCACCGCCAATGCTCATAAGCTGAAGATCGTCGATGAATCGGCGCTGATCCAACGCTACGCCTGCACCGGCTGCGGCGTGCATATGTACGGGCCGGTGAGAAAAGCCGGGCACCCGTTCGAAGGCCTCAGCTTCGTCCACTCCGAATTGTCGGACAAGAAGGGCTGGTCGCCGCCGGGTTTTGCCGCCTTCGTTTCGTCGGTCATCGAATCGGGCGTGCCGCCATCCAAGTTGCCGGCGATCCGCAAGCGCCTGAAAGCCATCGGCCTCGAACCCTACGACTGTTTGAATCCGGGCCTCATGGACTACCTCGCCACGGCCGCCGCCAAGAAAGCCGGCACCTACCGCGAGTCATAAGAGGTAAAACCGATCGAAGGGCTGAAGGCTCTGGTTGGCCTTCAGCCCTTATTCTTTTATGGGAGCTGTGCATGGAGACCAAATCGCTGGCGAAGAGCCACGGCGGGACTCAGGGCGTCTACACGCATCAAAGCCAAACCTGCCGATGCCCCATGACTTTCGCCGTCTTTGTGCCTCCACACAAAGAGGGCGCGAAGCTCCCAGTCCTCTGGTATCTCTCGGGCCTCACCTGCACCCATGCCAATGTGATGGATAAAGGCGAATACCGGAAGGCGGCGGCGGAGCACGGCGTGATGACTGTCTGCCCCGATACGAGCCCCCGCGGCGAAAGCGTCGCGGACGATGCCGATAACTGGAAGCTGGGCTGCGGCGCAAGCTTTTACGTCGACGCGACACAAGCGCCATGGTCGGCCCACTATCGGATGTACAGCTATGTGCGCGACGAGCTGCCGCGCCTCGTTGCGGCGAATTTCCCCGCCGACATGTCGCGACAATCGATTTTCGGCCATTCCATGGGCGGCCACGGTGCGCTGGTTTTGGCGCTGCGCAATCCGGACCGTTATCGCAGCTGCTCCGCCTTTTCGGCCATCGTGCATCCGATGACCGCCGATTGGTCCCGCCCCGCCCTTGAGGCCTATCTCGGCCCGGATCAATCGAAATGGCGGGCATACGATGCCGTGGCGCTGATCGAAGATGGCGCGCGGATCAAGGAACTGCTCATCGACCAGGGAACCAGCGACCAGTTCTTGAACGACGGTCTCCGGCCTCATCTCCTCGATGAAGCCTGCCTCAATGCCGGAATAAAACTCCAATTGCGCATGCGGGACGGCTACGATCACTCCTATTTCTTCATCTCGACCTTCATGGCTGAACATATTGCTTGGCATGCAGAGCGCTTGTGATTGCGGTCATCCTGGTTGAGTCAGGCTCCGAGGTACTGCCGATAACTCTCGGCATAGGAGGCATCTGGACGCGCACAGGCTAGCGCATAACGCGCTCAAGTGGAATCACTTGAGCGTTCAGTTATGCGCCAGATTCAAATTGCTAGAGCAACTTACCGGCGGTCGAATGACTGCCGGTTGCTCTAGGACAGCGGGCCGCGCCACGCTTTGCCGATCATCTGCTGATCGAGGAGAATTTTGTTGTTGCGACGCGCAGCGCCATCACGCGAAAGCCGGCGTTCGCAGAGCGAGGATTGCTCGTGCCTGTTTCCAGGTTGCCACGGGGCGATTGTATTTTCCGCACATGCCAACGGCCCGCTTCACCAACGCCGCATTGGAGGGCGTGAGCTCCGACTTGCCGAGTCTCACATTGTCTTCCATACCGGTTCGGGTGTGGCCGCCCTTGGCCGCGCACCACTCATTAACGACGATCTGGGCGGAGCCGATGCCGGCAGCGCACCAGATAGCATCCGGTGCGTAGCGCTTGAGCGTCTCGATGTAGAAGTCGAATACGCGCTCATCGGCGGGCATTGCATTCTTCACGCCCATCACGAACTGGACGTAGAGCGGCCCCTTGAGGCGGCCATCCTTCTGCATCGTCGCGGCCTGGATGATGTGAGAGAGATCGAAGGCTTCGATTTCCGGCTTCACATCGAACTTCAGCATCTCGCCGGCAAGCCAATCCACAAGGCCGGGCGGATTTTCGTAGACGCGGTTTGGAAAGTTGTTCGATCCGACCGAGAGCGAAGCCATATCGGGACGGAGCGGCAGCATCCCGCCGCGCGCTGTTCCAGCACCCGAGCGCCCGCCGGTCGAGAGCTGCACGATCATGCCGGGGCAGAACTTCTCGATGCCTTCCTTCAGCCGCGCAAAACGCTGCGGATCGGAAGTTGGCCTGCCTTCGTCATCGCGCACATGACAGTGCACGATCGACGCGCCGGCTTCGAAGCTCTCATGCGTGCTTTCAATCTGCTCGGCAATCGTGATCGGAACCGCCGGGTTGTTCTCCTTGGTCGGCAATGATCCGGTGATCGCGACGCAGATGATGCAGGGGTTCGACATCAAGCCTTGCTCAGCACCACGTTCCATTCGACTTCGCGGAAGGGATTGGGCATGCCGAGTTCCGCCGCGCGTTTGGCATCGTCCACCACCTTGAAGTCGGCGATCAGACTTTCCTTGACGCCGAACACCGCGTCGTCCTTGAGCCACGGACAATCGGGCGTGAAGATGTGCGTCACAACCGTCTCATATCCGGGAGCCGAAACGATGAAGTGAAGGTGCGCCGGCCTATTGGGATTGCGGTCGAGCGCCTTGAGCATGCCGCCCACCGGGCCATCGAAGGGGATGGGATAATAGCGCGGATAGGCGGAGCGGAAGGCGTAGCGGCCATGCTTGTCCGAGGCGAAGACGCCGCGAAGATTCATGTCGGGCTGAATGCCCTTCTGCTGCACATCGTAAAAGCCGTCCTCATTCGCCTGCCAGACATCGAGCTTGGCGCCGGCGATGGGCTTGCCCTTGGCGTTGAGCACGCGGCCGTGCACCCACACCGGCTCGCCCTTGCCATCGAGGCAGATGTTCGCGCCGTTCTCGTATTTCGGCGCGTTGGCGATGTAGAAGGGGCCGAGCACGGTCGATTCGGTTTCGCCCGACATCTTGTGGTGATTGAGCGATTCCACCAGCATCGAGATGCCGAGCGTGTCGAGAGCAGGATGAACTCCTGGCGCCAGTCGTTCGACATGTGGCCGGTGCGGGTCAGGAAGTTGATGCCATACATCCACTCGTCCATCGTGATGCCGGTTTCCTTGACGAAGGCATGCAGATGCTTGACGAGAGAATCAACAATCAACTTGACGCGCTTGTTCGCCTTCTTCCCCGACCGGTCCTGCACCACCTTCACCGAGTCCTTGACAGTGAAATAGTAATTCATTTTCGGAGCGGTCTTCCGCGCGGATTTCTTTATCTCTGACCTGGCCATGATCAATGTCCCAGAAGTGTCTTGAACGCAGATGAGAGATCTTTCTCCGCCGTGGCCGAAGCCTTGGCGGCGCGCCAGGCGACATGGTGATCGGGGCGCACGAGCAGGCAGCCGCCGTCGCCGATCTCGCGCGCTCTCGCCCAGTCGCCGGTGTGATCTTCAAAATCGCGGCGTGGCCCTATGACACGCGTGACGATTTTCAATCCGCGTTCCTTGGCGATCTTGCGCGCGGCTTCAACCCACGCCTCGCCACCGATTCCGGTGACGATGGTGAACGCGCCGTGGCCGGTGATGTCGAGCGTCGAATGCTGCTTGCCGTTCCTGTCGAACACCCACACATGCGGAAGCCGCGCTCCGGGCCAAGTGGTGGGGAAATAGTGAAGCTCGAGATCGGTGTCCGTGCCCGGCTCCTCGGTTCCGTCGGCGATCACCGCGCCCGACTTGTAGCGTTGGTTCATTTCGACGCCGTGGCAATCGAACTCGTACTTCTTGAACTCAATTGCCTTGCGGAGCGCCTCGCGCTGCTTCTCCGCTTTTTCGCTCATGTCGCAGCGCGCATCCATGTTGCGCTGGATTTTGTCGTGATCGACGCCGCCATCCATGCCGAGCGCGTCGAAGATCGGGCCGAATTCGGCGATCGATTTATTGGCGCGGGTCACGATCTGCTTGGCGATGGGCGCGCGTTCCTCGGAGTAGCTGTCGAGAAGCTTGGGCGCCGCCTCGCCCTTCACCACCATCGCCATCTTCCAGGCGAGGTTGAAGGCATCCTGAATCGAGGTGTTGGAGCCGAGGCCGTTCGATGGCGGATGCCGGTGCGCCGCGTCGCCCATGATGAAGACGCGGTCCTTCTGCATGTGCGCCGCATACATGTTGTTGACGGTCCAGGTGTTGGCGGAGATGAGCTCGATCTCGAGCTTGGGATCGCCCACAAGCTGGCGCGCAACATGGGTCGCCATCGCGGCGTCGACCACGGGTGCGGGCTTGTTGATGTCGTAGCCCCAGACGATGAGCCATTCGTACCAAGTCCGCACCATGCGCACGAGGCCCATGCCAATGCCGCCCACATCGGCGCCGGGTTGCATGATCCAGTAGAGAACCGAAGGGCGGTGGGCGACATATTTCGAGAGATCGGCACGGAAGAGGATGTTCATCGAACCGCCGACGCCCATCTTGCCTTCGAAGGGAAGACCTGCGTGTTCCGCGACGAGAGAACTTCCGCCATCCGCGCCGATGAGATACTTGGCGCGCACTTTGAAGTCCTTGTTGGCCAACCTGTCACGGCACGTGACGGTAACGCCCTCCTTATCCTGCATGTGCGAGATATACTCGCAGGACATGCGCGCCTGCGTGCCGCGCGAGCATGCGGTCTTGAAGAGCAGGGGCTCCATGAATGTTTGCGGCAGATCGTTCATATGGCAGGGCGAGGAGAGATAGTGTTCCGCGCGCATCCGCGGGCTTTTGCCCCAGCTTTTCATGCGGCCCAGTTCCTCGCCGGCGAGACTCACGCAAAAGACGTTCTCTCCCATGAGGTCCTGCTCGGTCGCCTGCATGTAGGCTTCGTCTTCCACCTCGCGGCCCAGGTCGCGCAGCACTTCCATGCAGCGCTGATTTGTGATGTGCGCGCGCGGCGTGTTGGCCAGCCAGCGGTAGCGGTTGATGAGAAAATTCTCGACGCCGCAAGTCGAGAGCAGGGCAGCCATTGTTCCGCCCGCGGGGCCTGTCCCCACGATCATGACGTCAGTCGCAATGTCGGCCATTGGTTTCTCCAGTTTCTACGCGGGCCTGCGCCCATGATATGCATCGTTCAACAATTGCCGGATCGCCTCGCGCTCCAGCTGCCGCGGGTTTGGATAGGGACTGGCGGCGGCGATGCCGGCGGCCTTGTCGAGCGCTGACTCGGGAAGGCCAAGTTCCTTCAAGGTGAGCGGCGCGCCGAGCGACCTGGCGAGATCGAAAAGACCACCCGCGGCGCTCTCCGAACCAAGCGCGCGAGCAATGCGCGCCACGGCATCAGGCGAAGCTTCCCCATTGTAGGCGGTGGCGTGAGGGAGAATGACGGTGTGGGTTTCCGCATGCGGCATGTTGAAGGCGCCGCCCAGCACGTGACAGAGCTTGTGATGCAACGCCATGGAAACACTGCCGAGAACGGTTCCGCACAGCCATGCGCCATAGAGCGCTTCATCATGGCCGTCCTTGCCGCGCGGCAATGCGGCGGCGAGCGCGCGGATGCCTTCTTCCGCCATCAGCGAAACGATGGGGTTGCCGTCCACCGCGTAGAGGCCTTCGACAGCATGGGCGATGGCGTTCATGCCGGATGTGGCGGCGAACGATGGCGGAAGCGTTGCGAGCAAGTCGGGATCGTAGAGTACAGCCTCCGGCTGAATCCTTGGATCGCGCTTGGTGACCTTTGCCGTGTCCCGCGTCTCGCCCAGGATGTCGGTCATCTCGGAGCCCGCGAAACTGGTGGGGATGACGAGCTGCGGCAGATCGGTGCGAAAGGCGATGGCCTTGCCAAGCCCCGTCGATGACCCGCCACCCAGTGCAATCGTGCCGTCGCAGCCATGGCTCTTGAGCACGGCCATCGCCTCTTCGGTGACCGCGATGGGCGTATGCATCGCGGCGCCCGCAAAGGCCACGCCGTTCGTGTCCCGCACGATCGATTGTCCGGACTTCGCCTGCTGTGCCGTGGTGATGACAAGCGGGCGTTTCATGCCAAGGCGCTTCGCCTCGGAGGCTGCTTCCGAAATCTTGCCGCGGCCAAACACCACGCGTGTTGGCAATGCGGAATACGCAAAGGGCTTCATTCCGCCTTCTCCCTGACCACGTAACCGGTTGGGAAAAGCGAGATGCTCCAACGTTGCGCGATGTAGCCCCAGATGCCTTTCGGCGCGATGAGCATGATGACGATGGCGATTGCGCCGAGGAACATGAGGTAGAGCGAACCGAGATCGGCGAGGAACTCGCGCAGCAGGAAGTAGACGATGGTGCCGATGATCGGCCCTTCGATGGTGCCGATGCCGCCGATCACCACGATGAAAATGACGAATGCCGTCCAGTCGTTGACGCTGAAGGCGGCATCGGGAGACACGCGGATTTTCTGGAGCGCGATCAGCGTGCCGACCATCGCCGTTAATCCGGCCACGCCGACATAGACGAGATACTTGATGCGCGCGATGTCGATGCCGAGCGAAGACGACGCCACTTCGCTGTCCCGGATCGCGGTGAGCGCCAGGCCGATGCGCGAGCGCAGCAGTCCGTAGACCAATGCCAGAGAGCCAAGACCGAGGATCATCGCAAGCCAGAAATCGATGCCTCGCGCCAGAACTTGCTGGCGGCCAAGGCCTGCATGACGGGTGCGGGAATTGAGATGCCGGAACCGCCGCCGAGGCCCAGGAAACCGAATTGCGCGACGATGAGGCGGAACACTTCGGCCACGACCCAGGTGCCGATGGCGAAGTATGCGCCTTGCAGGCGGAACACCAGTTTTCCAACCGGCAATGCCAGCAGCACCGCTACGAGCGCCGCCAGCGGCACGGCAAAGTAAGGATGAATGCCGAAGATCACGGCGCAAGCGACAACCGTGTAGATGCCAAGCCCCACATAGGCCTGCTGTCCCACTGAAACGAGGCCGGTGTAACCGGCAAGCAAATTCCACAACGAGGCGAGCGCCAAATAAACCATCATCTCGCCGATCAAGCGCAGCGTGGCGGTGCTTCCCCACCATGGCGCTGCAAACAGAACAGCGACGAGCCCTAAAGCGATGACAGCGGCGAAACGGCTTGCGATGGTGGCGCGGGTGATGTGCACGGTCAGCCGTCCATCCGCGGAAACAGGCCGCGCGGCCTGATGGCAAGCACCAGCAGAAACACAATATGTCCGGCAAGCACCTGCCAACCCCGGATTGATCTGCGCGCCGATGCCCTGCGCCACGCCCAGGATGATCGCCGCCCGC
>JAAURV010000284.1 GCA_012032065.1 Hyphomicrobiales bacterium | reverse complement strand
CGAGCCGTCCCCCATCGGGGGAAGTGGCCGCGCAGCGCGGATGAGCCTTGCCGCTCGCGCGATGTCAGAACTGTAGCGATACTACCTTTCCTCAAGACCCTCATCCGGCGCTTCGCGCCACCTTCTCCCCACGGGAGAAGGGTGAAATCCCTTAGGCCCCACATGCTCGACATCCTTCAGGAACCTTTCTTCCTCCGCGCCCTGATCGCAGGCCTCGCCATCGCCAGCGTCGCGGGTCCCGTGGGCTGCTTCATCGTCTGGCGGCGCATGGCTTATTTTGGCGAAACCCTGGCCCACTCCGGCCTCCTGGGCGTGGGATTGGGAATGCTTCTGGGCGTCAGCCTGACGCTCGGCGCGGTGGCCGCGGCCATCGCCGTCGCCATCCTCCTCGTCCTCTTCCGCCGCCAGCGCCAACTCGCGACCGACACCGTGCTCGGTATCCTCTCGCATGTCTCGTTAGCCATGGGCCTGATCGTCGTCGGCCTCGTCACCGGTGCTGCCTCCGATCACATGGACCTGCTGTTCGGCGACATTCTCACCGTCACGACACGCGACATTGCGGTCGTCGGCCTCGGAGCCGCGGCGGTGCTTGCCGTGCTCGCCTGGCTGTGGCGCGACTTGATCGCCATGTCGGTGCACGAAGAACTCGCCATGGCCGAAGGTGTCAATGTCAGGCGCGTCGAATTCGGTTTCATTCTCTTGATCGCACTCATGACTGCCATTGCCATGAAAATCGTGGGCCTTCTGCTCATCACCGCTCTTCTCACTCATTCCCGCGGCCGCGCGCGAAGACTCTCAAACACCCCGGAGCGCATGGCCATCCTCGCCGCCGTCCTCGCCTGCGCCGCGGTAGCGGGCGGTCTCGTGCTCTCGGCCCTCGCCGGCACGATGTCCGGCCCATCGGTGGTGCTCGCTTCGGGCGCGCTCTTCGTCTTGACCCTCGCTTTGCCGCAGGCCAAGGAAGCCGCATGATGCCATTCGACTCCTGCAAGGACACGCCCCGCCGTCGAACCGCTTCGACGGCTCCCTCCGCCCGAATGGAACAATTCGGATGACGTACTCTGCAAGAGGAATGCGCCGCGCCTGCGAAGGCGTCGTCATCGGCAACGTCCAAGTCGGTGGTGGCGCGCCCGTTGTCGTGCAATCGATGACCAACACCGATACGGCGGACGTCGAAGGAACCGCGCGGCAAATCGCCGAACTCGCCCGCGCCGGTTCCGAACTCGTGCGCATCACGGTGGACCGCGGCGAAGCGGCGAAAGCCGTTCCTCACATCCGCGACCGCGTGCGGGCGATCGGCCTTGTAACCCCCATCGCCGGCGACTTCCACTACAACGGCCACACGCTGCTCGAAGAAAACCCCGCTTGCGCCGATGCGCTCGACAAATACCGCATCAATCCCGGCAATGTCGGCTTCGGCGGCAAGAAGGACCGCAATTTCGGGGTCATGATCGAAACCGCGCTGAAATATGAGAAGCCCGTCCGCATCGGCGTCAACTGGGGTTCGCTCGATCAGGCGCTGCTTACCCAATTGATGGAGGAGAACGCGAAAGCCGCCGAACCCCGCGACGCGCGCGAAGTGATGCATGAAGCGGTGATTCAATCCGGCCTGCTCTCCGCGGAACGCGCAAAGGTGCTCGGACTCGGCGCCGATCGGATCGTGATTTCCGCGAAATGCTCCGAGGTTCAGGACCTCATCGCGGTCTATCGCGGACTTGCGGCGCGCTGCACTTACGCGCTGCATTTGGGACTCACCGAAGCCGGCATGGGTTCGAAAGGCATCGTTGCATCTGCAACCGCCTTGGGCGTGCTGCTCCAGGAAGGGATCGGCGACACCATCCGCATTTCATTGACGCCCGAGCCCGGCGGCGACCGCACGCGCGAAGTGATCGTGGCCCAGGAAATCCTGCAAACCATGGGGCTCCGCTCCTTCGCCCCCATGGTGATCGCGTGCCCCGGCTGCGGCCGCACCACATCGACGACGTTTCAGGAGCTGGCGCAGGACATCCAGACCTACGTCCGCGCCAGAATGCCGGACTGGCGCGAGACATATCCCGGCTTCGAAACCCTGCAACTCGCCGTCATGGGCTGCATCGTCAACGGCCCTGGCGAATCGAAACACGCCGACATCGGCATCTCGCTTCCCGGCACCGGCGAGCTGCCCTCCGCGCCCGTCTACATCGATGGCAAGAAAGTGAAGACTCTGCGCGGCGAAAACATTGGCGCGCAATTCAAGGACATCGTCGAAACCTATGTCCGCGATCGCTGGGGTGCTTGAAACGAAAGGGCAGGGCGCGGGCACGGATCCGTTCCCCATGCCCGTCAGCCGCTTCCTCAAGGAAGCAACCAGCACCTTTTGCGCGGCGACATCGTGGTGTCGCGCAGCGCCACGCTCTCAAGCTGGGCCATTCGCTTCGCCACCGGCGGCGTCTTCAGCCACGCTGCACTGGTGTTCCTCGTGCCCGATCCCGAAGACGGTTTCGAAAACACCTTTCTCCTCGAGTCGGTTTCGGAAGGAGTCGGCATCGCCAACCTCCGCTCCTATCTCGAACGCAAGGCCGCAACCGATGTCGGCATCCTCCGGCTCGATGCGCCGTGGTACGATGCGAAGCTCCGCAAACTGATCCGCGGCGTGATGCTCGATCATGTGAAGTCGAGCTACGACTTCAAAACCGCCATGCGCATCTGGCTCTCGATTGCGTTCGGAGCCCGGCTCGGCTGGTCCCGAATTCGAAAGGGGCGTAAATCCTCCATGGCAAACGCGGTGCGCACCGCGCCGAAACGCTGGCTCCCGCCGCAATTCATCTGCAGCGGTTTCGTCCAATACGGTTTCGTCGAGCTCCTCCGCCGCGTGGGCCTCGACCCCCAACTCGCCATCTTCCGCGAAGGCCTGGACCCCGCCGACCAGAACGGCCTCCTCGCCGTAACCCCAGACGACATCGCCACAAGCTCCAAACTCACCTGGCACTTCGTGTCGAGCTATGTGACCGACATCCTGCTCGCGAGCGAGGAAGAGATCATCGAGGCGATGCGCGCGAAAAGCTTAGCAGTGACCTACGTGCTCTATCCGCAGGAAGGACACGGCTTCGCCGTGCCCGAGAATAGTCTGTCATTCAATGCTATTGCGGAAACCTTCCTGTCGGCACATCTCGGAGGTCGCTGCGAGCCATTCGGAGAGGATTTCCGAGGCGCCGAGTTCGAGGTGCGCGTCGGGGTTGCACACGTCCCAGGGTTGGAGAAAGCATCGGCTGGCCACGCTGAACGTCCAGCATAAATTGCCGAGGTCTTGAATACGACGCCAAAAGCCCGGCGCTGCTGCCATAGACGATGCCACGCCGCTGTGGCGCCATCTCCAACCTTTGACTAGGATTGGGCGCATATTGCCGAAGCTGCTTCCGCCAGCACGCATTTGGGAGATCGGGGATCATGGAATCTTCTTACGCCAGGACCGCTGTTGCCAGCGTGCTCGCAGGCGTGATCGCCTTGGCGTCCTACGGCGTGGTGCGGGGAACCCAGACGATCGGCGAAGGCAGGATCGTCATGGCGACGGGCAGCTCCCAATACTACGAGCTTGCCGAGAGCTACAGGAAGGACCTCGAGCGCAACGGCATCAAATTCGAGGTGCAGCGCCTCACCGAAGGCTTCGCGACGCTAAGGATGCTGCTCGACCCCAGCTCAGGTCTCAACGCCGGCTTCATCAAAGGTGGCCTCGTAGGCAGTTTGCAGGGTCGTCTGGCCACTGAAAAAGCCAAAGGCCGGTACGCCGAATTCAACAAGCTGCTATCGGTCGGGCGTGTATTCTACGAGCCGATCTGGGTCTACTCCCGCGGAGATCTGCCGGTCGCCAGCCTTCGTGACCTCAAAGGCATGAAGATCTTTACAGGTACCAAGGAAAGCGGCGCTCGGCGCATCGTGAACCAACTGCTCAAGGCCAACGGCATCGATAAGACAAATACAACCTTGATAGCTGAGGATCTGCCGGCCGATGCAGCGCCGCTGTTCGACGGCCGAGCCGACGTGGCGATCACGATTGCGCCGCCGGATTCCGACAAGATGCAAGAGCTCGTGCGCGTCGCAGGCATCCGCCTGATGGACTTCTCGCCCGAGGCCGAGGCCTATGACAACCGTTTTCCAGCTTTGACCAGGGTTGTGCTTCGCAAGGGCTCTGTTGAGTTTAACCCTGTCATACCCTCTGATGACATTACCCTCCTAGCGACCACGGCGGCGATTGTGGTGCGATCCGACATGCATCCCGCACTCATAAGCCTGCTCACGCATGCAGTCGTTAGCAATCCCAAATCCGGCTTCGACAAGCAGGGCGATCCTGTG
>JAAURV010000283.1 GCA_012032065.1 Hyphomicrobiales bacterium | reverse complement strand
AGGGCCAGGCGATCCGCACCAGGATCGATGCGCTCTACAACCGGCAGCTTCAGGCCGTGGAAGAAGTCGTCGGCCTGTCGGTCGAGGAGTTCGACCGCCTGAACAAGGCGCTGACCCGCCTCGAGCGCTTCTGGACCGACCAGATTCTCTATCGTCTCTAAACGCAGCGTCACGAAATGGTACTCCACCCCCTGTGGCGGAAACGCCGCAGGGGGTCTTTTTGTGCCGTAACTCCTTTTGCTGACGCCAAAAACCCGATTCTTGCCGGAATTCAGGCGCTTTAACCGCCGCCATGCGTCTTTGACGAGTCGGGGCGTTCCTGATACCTAGAATGTGCGCGCAGCCGGTTGCCGCCGGGCTGCGCATTGACGGTTTTATACGAGGCAAGAATGCGGACTTCGATTGGCAAATCTCCTGGCCTGCGGTACGCGGCCTATCTGGCTTTGGCTGTGCTGATTGCAGCGCGCTCGCGGAAGTGAGACCCGCGTCCGCCGAAATGTCGGACGACACCGCCGCCTGGATGCTTCGCAAGAAGAAAAAGAGCGGCGGTTCGCAGCCCGCCGCCGTGAAGAAGAACTCCGTCGGCAAGAGTGTCGGCGCTGGCAAAGCCACCACCGAAACCGAAATCGTGGCGGGCAAGAACATCGGCCCCATGCTTGGCGTCGATGGCGCGTCCCAGCTTCAAGCGGCGGTCGCGCGCTACGAGCAGATCGTATCGAACGGCGGGTGGCCAACGGTTCCCAAGGGCACTTACAAGAAGGGCGCTGAAGGCAAGGGTGTCGCCGCTCTGAACCGCCGTTTGTTCATCGAAGGCTACATTCGCCGCGAGGCCACCGAGGGCGAGTTCGCCGCGATCTATACTTCGGCCACGGTGGACGCCGTGTCGCGCTTCCAGCGCAACCATGGGCTCGCGGTCACGGGCCGCATCGATGGCCCGGCGCTGGCGCAACTCAATGTCTCCGCCGAAGCGCGGCTGCGCGCCATCCGCGCCAACATTCCGCGCCTTGCCGAGTACACAAGGGATCTCGGTTCCCGCTATGTGGTGGTGAACGTTCCGGCCCAGCAGATCGAGACCGTGTCGAATGGCGCCGTGTTCTCGCGTCACAACGCCATCGTTGGCCGCCCTGAGCGTCCGACGCCGGTGGTGATGACCGCGATTTCGGACATCAACTTCAATCCCTACTGGAACGCGCCATCGTCCATCGTCGAGAAAGACCTGATCCCGAGGATCGAGTCGGGCGGCGGAAAGGCCATGCGTGAAATGAACATCAAGGTGTTCAAAGGTTTTGGCGGCCCGGAAATCGATCCCGGTGACGTCGATTGGGATGATGAAATCGTCGACAACTATCACTTCCGCCAGGAGCCGGGGCCGGAAAACGCCATGGCCACGGCGAAGATCAACTTCTCGAGTCCCTTCGGCATCTACCTGCACGACACGCCGGAGAAGCATCTGTTCGCCACCGGTGGCCGCTTCTACAGCTCGGGCTGCGTGCGCGTGGATAAAGTGGCGGTGCTGCTCAATTGGATTTTGAACGGCCAGGATGGTTTCGATCCCAACCGTATCGAATACGTCGCTCAATCGCTGGAGCGCCAGGATGTCAAGATCGCCAAACCGCCGCAAATTCGCGTCGTTTATTTGACCGCCTGGCCCACATCGGGCGCGGACCGGCTGCCTTCCGCAATGACATTTACGAACTCGATGGCTCGGGCTTCGTTGTTGGGCAGCCGCTGCCCGTGGGTGAGTCGCAAGGCGGCCAGCGCTTCGTATTGAAGCCCATTCCCCGTCTCGTGGCCTCGGTCGACAACGACAACTTCTCCGGCTTCTCGCTGTTCAAGCGCAAGCCCGGCGCGGCCAAGAAGAAGTCCTTGATCGCAGAGGATGACGACGATCAGCTGGCATCCACCAAGAAGAAAACGACTTCCGTTACCGTGAAAACCGCAACCACGGCCAAGACGGTGAAAAAGTCCGCCTCTAAGAAGAAAGACAAGGCATTCGTGGGCTTGTTCGATTGGGAGAGCTTCCGCAAGGGGCAGAAATCTGACGACTCCGCTGCGGTCAAAAAGAAGAAGGTCGCGAAGAAGAAGGCTGACGACAAGAAGAAGTCCGCAAAGAAGGACGAGGCCCAGAAAAAGAAACTCGCTTCGGCGCTCGATACGCCCGACGCCAAGAAGACAAAGCCTGCGGCCAAGAAGCCGTCGAAGGATACTGCGGCAAAAGACTGCAAGCCCGCGAAGGATGGAAAACTGCCAAAGGGCTGCAAGCCGGCTGCCGACTTGAAGAAAGTGAAGCCGAAGCCCGCGGGCCAGACCGTGCAGGCTAACTGAACGGCGCAAAACCTCGGCCTTGTGGCGTATTGTGGCTGGACCCAGCGCCCCATCTCTGTAATTTGCGCCAGCGAAACAGAGGGCAGGGCACTTTCCATGGCGAAGAAAGCAGCGAAGAAGTCGCGCAAGGCGAAGCCGTTGTATCCTGGCTTCTTCAAGGACCGGCTGGCCAAGATCGATCCGAAAATCGCCAGGGTGGTACTCTCCGAACTTGGCCGGCAGCAGCACGAGATCGAACTGATCGCGTCCGAGAATATTGTCTCGCGCGCCGTGCTCGAAGCGCAGGGCTCGGTGCTCACCAACAAATACGCCGAAGGTTATCCGGGCCGCCGCTACTATGGCGGCTGCCAGTATGTGGATGTCTCCGAGTCGCTGGCGATCGACCGCGCCCGGCAACTCTTCGACTGTTCCTTCGCCAATGTGCAGCCGCATTCGGGCGCGCAGGCGAACCAGGCCGTGTTTTTCGCGCTGCTGCAGCCCGGCGACACTTACATGGGCCTCGATCTCGCCTGCGGCGGGCATCTCACGCATGGTTCGCCGGTGAACCAATCAGGCAAATGGTTCAAGGTGGCGCCTTACAAAGTGCGCGAGGACAGTCATTTGATCGACTACGATGCTCTGGCCCAGCAGGCGTTCGACGTGAAACCGAAGCTCATCATCGCCGGCGGCTCAGCCTATCCACGCACGCTTGACTTCGCGCGCTTCCGTCAGATCGCGGACAGCGTTGGCGCGTATCTTATGGTGGACATGGCGCACTTCGCTGGCCTCGTGGCGGGCAAAGCGCATCCCAATCCGCTTGAACACGCCCACGTCGTAACGACGACTACACACAAAACACTACGCGGCCCACGCGGTGGCTTGATCCTGTCCCGCGATGACAACATCGGCAAGAAAATCAACTCCGCCGTATTTCCAGGTCTACAGGGCGGGCCACTTGAACATGTGATCGCCGCCAAGGCCGTGGCCTTCGGCGAGGCGCTTAAACCCGCATTCAAGAAATATGCGGCGCAAGTCGTGAGCAACGCCAGGACGCTCGCCGATGCCATGATCAAAGGCGGCTGCGATGTTGTCTCGGGCGGCACCGACACGCATTTGATGCTCGTCGATCTCCGCCGCAAGGGCATCACCGGCAAAGCCGCGGAGCAGTCTCTCGGCCGCGCTTACATCACCTGCAACAAGAACGGCATCCCATTCGATCCCGCACCCTTCACCATCACCTCTGGGGTGCGTCTCGGAACCCCGGCAGGCACCACGCGCGGCTTCGGAAACGCCGAGTTCAGGGAAGTCGGCGCGCTTATCATCGAGGTGCTGGACGGCCTCGCCAAGAATGGCGAAACCGGCAACGGCAAGGTGGAGGCTTCGGTCAAGAAACGGGTTCAGGCGCTGACCAAGCGCTTTCCGATCTATTCGTGACGAAGTGTTGGAGTGATTGACAACGGCGTATCCCTGTTGTAGATTGGTCCAACATGAGCGCCGTGCTGCTGTACGATCAACAGTTTCAGCTCAATGAGGATGAATTTGTGGAGATCGTTATCTGGCAACTCGATGCGCCCGTGCCGGGATCGAAGCATGTGTATAAGTACCGTATGGCTTTCATGCACAAAGACGAGTGCGTCATGCGGATGGACAACGAACGTGGTAAAGGCGACCACCTCCATCGTGGCTCAAGACAGTACCCCTACGTGTTCAAATCGATACTCGACCTGGACACTGACTTCTGGACGGAGGTTTGGAAATGGCAAGAAAAGAACGCAAGGTCTTGACAGTCTCTGTCTCGACCATTGAGGAGATCAGGAAGCGGACAGCCGCCGCATTCTCGGGCATTCCTCAAGGGTCCCGGCACTCTTTCGCTTCCCTCGAGCTACTGTGGAAAACGCTCTCTCCCAAGCGTCTGGAAATCCTGCAAGCGATGTGCGGACGAGGACCCATGTCCGTCCGGGGAGTGGCACGCGTGCTCAATCGCGATGTCAAAGCGGTTCATGGCGATGTGCAGGCCTGCTGAAGGGC
>JAAURV010000282.1 GCA_012032065.1 Hyphomicrobiales bacterium | reverse complement strand
CCCGCCGCACCTCACAGCGACGAGACACTTGTGCGACCGCGCCATGGATAGTGCTTCGCGGATGGCGGCGATGCTTTTGGCCCTGATGACCGCCAGCGGCCGCTTGTCCGCCATGCCGTTCCATATGTGCCGTGCTTGCTCATATTGGGGATCGCCTGCCAAGATCAACGAATCTGAGGGTAGCTTGGCGCGAAGCAGTTCAGACAAGTCCGGCATTTGACTCAGCCCCTTTGCCGCCGAGGCAAACATCCGCCGGGCGGCTTCTTGCGTCAAGGGCGACATGTCTTGGCCGACGGGCGCAAGTAAATTTCACCATTACGAACGGGACCGGCGAAATTACCGTGACATGATACGAATTCGGAAATTACCGAAATTACCTTGGCATGATACCAATTGCATTAACTTCGCCGTTGCGATGGCGTGTTGCTCCCCGCAAACCGGTGACTGTCACGAATTGCGCGGCTGGCTCCTCGCGCAACGGTGGCGGCGCGCGGAAAACCTGGTTCGGCGCATCAAGTGCGCCGATGGAGGAAGTGAAGTACGGGCATGCGCTCGATGGAACCGGACAACCAAACTGCCCGACACTCGCAAATCCGCATCGATTGCGTCGTTGCACACCCGCAAATGGCCAAGACGGGGTCAAGGGACGGCGCTGCTCCGAGCGTGCCGACGCTCCACACGCCGAGCCGCGCCCTTGATGCCGGCTTGGCCATTTGCGAGCCTCGGAGGAGCAATCGAGATGTTCTTCCCTGCGTTCGCGCCAGCGAACGCAGGCCAGAACAATACGGAGAGCGAACCCTAGTTCAGCTTCTCGTCGACCACGTGGTCGATCATCGCCCGCCATTCTTCCGGCAGGTAGCCGTAATCGAGCAGGCCCGGCGTTGCCGCTTCGAGCATATCGGTCGTTGGCTCGCGCATGGCCAGCACGGCGGCGCGGGCGCTCGAGGTGTAGGCCGCCCAGTCGGCGCTGCCGCTCGATGCGGCAAGGGCGCGGGCAACGCGTTCGATCATGATGACGTTCTGCAGTGACATTGAGGTCTTCTCCAAGAGGCAAGTTGCGACGCTTCACTCACGCATACACACTCGCCCACCTGGGAGACGCGCCCGGGGGCGCTGGACTTCTTCTTATGACTGGGCAGGGAGAAATATCTCAGCGCCAGCCGTTCGGCAACGTGGCGTAAAGGAAACTTTTGGTTGAGGTCAGCCCGGGAGGCCGCTCCGGACCACCTCCACGGCTGCCGCATAAGCCGCCGCCAGGTGCTTTCCCATGGCCAGCCGCGCCTTTTCGGGGTCCTTGCTCTTCAAAGCCCGGATAATCGCCCGGTGCTGCGCCAGCGTCGCTTCGCCCTGGCCCGCCTTCGGCAGCGCAATGTGCCGGCATCGGTCAAGCTGGGCCTTGGATACCTCGATCGCCCGCCATAGGCGGGGCAGGTCGCTGATCAGCGCAATGTAGTGGTGAAACGCGTCGTCCTGGGCGATGGCTTCGGCATAACTCCGCCGTTCGATCATCCGGCTGTGGACCAGCAGAATATCCTCGAGCCGTTCCGCATGGCCGGGCTGCATGCGGCCAGCCGCCTGGGCCGCACTTTCCAGCTCCAGCGCCCGGCGGATCAGATAGGCCTCGTCGATTTCGCGGAGGTCGATGCGGGCAGCGCGCGTCGAGGATTGGGCGATCACTTCGACCAGGCTTTCGTCGCTAAGCCGCTTCACCGCCTCGCGCACCGGCGTGCGAGAAACTTTAAGCTGCGCGGCAATCTCTTTCTCGTCCACCGTCTCGCCGGGGCCGATCTGCCCAGTCAGAATCAGGTGCCTTACCAATGGATAGATCTGATCGCGCATCGGGCGCGAGCGGTCGAGCGCGTGAACGCTGAGATCGAAGGTCATGATCGTTATACTAGTATAACAGTCATGGACAGCAACCGGAATCCCTGCCAACATGGCAAAAAATCGAAACGGG
This sequence comes from Hyphomicrobiales bacterium, assembly GCA_012032065.1. Taxonomy (GTDB): domain Bacteria; phylum Pseudomonadota; class Alphaproteobacteria; order Rhizobiales; family Aestuariivirgaceae; genus Aestuariivirga. Next base: position 2,390 of record JAAURV010000282.1, on the reverse strand, counting down.
CAGGGACGCGCACATGGCAGGCGGGAACAACTATCCGAAGCTTCACAACGCGATGTGGCCGGGGCTGGTCGGCAGGGGATCGAAGGAGATCCCGGCCATCGATCTCGACACCATGATCGCCATGACGGTCAAGACCGAAGTGAATGGCGTGAAATTCGACGGCATCGACATCTTCCATGCCGCGCCCCACACCAATATCGACTTCACCGGCGACGAGGTGAAGAAGCTCGCCGGCAAGGCCAAGAAACACAACCTCACGATTGGCTCCATCGTAGCACCCGTCTGGCCTCCCGTGGGCGGCGGCTCGGCCATGGGATCGGCGTCGGACCGCAAGAAGTTCGTGGCCAATGTCGAGAAATCCTGCAAGCTGGGCATGAGGCTGCGCGAGCTCGGCGTCAGGCCCTACGGCGTCGTCCGCATCGATTCGGCCACCAGCACGGCGGAATGGGCGAAGGACCCGGCCGCCAACACCAAGAAGATCGCCAAGACCTTCCGCGAGGCCTGTTCAGTCGCCGCCGACTACGGCGAGCGGCTCGCCTGCGAGGGCGAGATTTGCTGGGGCGGCATGAATTCTTGGAAGGACATGGTCGACACCCTGGAGGAAACCGATCGCCCGCAGACCATCGGCTTCCAGGCCGACATGGCCCACACCATGCTCTTCACCATGGGCTACAACGCGCCAAAGTCACGGCTGCTGCCGGCCAAATATGACTGGAAGGACAAATCCGTTCTCGACGAAGCTTTGAAGAAGATGACCGATGCGCTGCGGCCCTGGACAATCGACATGCATGTCGCCCAGAACGACGGCACCGTGAAAGGCTTGGGTTATCACGACAAGACCGGCCACCATTGCCTGGTCGACGATCCCAAGGGCAGGCTCAACATCACCAAGCACGCCGGCTACTGGCTCCGCGGCCGCGATGGCGAACTGACCAAGGCCTTCCGCCACATCTGCTGGGACGGCTGCATGTTCCCGCCGGAAGTGATGATGAACCCCAAGACCTGGACCGACATCCTCGCCGCCATGATCAAGGTGCGCGACAAGCATGGCTGGGTGGCCTGAGATGGCCAAGAAGAAACTCAACATCGGCATGGTGGGCTACGGCTTCATGGGCCGCACTCACTCCAACGCATTCGCGCAGGCGCAGCACTTCTTCGACCTCAACTACGAACCGGTACTGAAGGCCGCCTGCGCCCGCAACGAGGAGAAGCTCAAGCCTTTCGCCGCGCAGTGGGGCTACGAGTCGATCGAAACCGACTGGCGCAAGCTGATCGCGCGCAAGGACATCGATCTCGTCGACATCGCCAGCCCCAATGACACGCATATGGAAATTGCCATCGCGGCGGCGAAAGCCGGCAAGATGGTGATGTGCGAGAAGCCCTTGGGCCGCAACGCCAAGGAGTCGAAGAAGATGGTCGACGCCGTCGCCAAGGCGGGCGTTGCCAACATGGTCTGGTACAATTACCGCCGCGTGCCCGCGGTGACGCTGGCCAAACAGTTGATCGACGAAGGCAAGCTCGGCAAGATTTTCCACTACCGCGCCAAGTTCCTCCAGGACTGGACCATCTCCGCCGATCTTCCGCAGGGCGGGCAAGGCCTCTGGCGTCTTGACGTGGGCGTCGCCGGCTCGGGCGTCACCGGCGATCTGCTCGCGCACTGCATCGATACCGCGATGTGGCTCAATGGCTCGATCGACTCCGTCACCGCCGCAACCGAAACCTTCATCAAGAAGCGCAAGCATAGCCTCACCGGCAAGGTCGAGCCCGTCGGCATCGACGATGCCAGCCTCTTCCTCGCCCGCTTCGCCAACGGTTCGCTCGCCAACTTCGAAGCCACCCGTTACGCGCGCGGCCACAAGGCGCTCTACACCTTCGAGATCAACGGCGAGCACGCCTCGATCTTCTGGGACCTGCACGATCTCCATCGCCTGCAATATTTCGATCACGGCGACGAGGGCCGCACGCGGGGCTGGCGCTCGCTCCACATTACCGATGGCGATCATCCCTACATGGCGAAATGGTGGGTGCCGGGCTTGCAGATCGGTTATGAGCACACCTTCATCCACCAGGCCGCCGACTTCATCGACTCGCTCGGCAAGAGGAAGCCCGCAAGCCCCACCTTCAAGGACGCCTACGCCACCGATCTCGTGACCGACGCGGTGCTGAAATCCGCGAAGTCCGGCAGGTGGGAAAGGCCAAAGACATGAGCCGTCCCCCCGGCAAGCGGGGAGGACGTTTCATCCTTGATCGGCGTGTCGTTTCAAATTAGCGTTCGGAAGTGCAAAGAGGGAGCGAAGACAGTCAGTGAGCGGCGCGGCACTCAGGCTTGATAGAGTGAGCAAGTCCTATGGAAGCGTGCGCGCGCTCAAGGATCTCTCCTTCGAATGTGC
>JAAURV010000022.1 GCA_012032065.1 Hyphomicrobiales bacterium | reverse complement strand
TCTTGTAGTTGGCGACACTGGCTTCCACGTTTCCGCGCGGATCGGTCTTGACGCCGAGCGATTTCACCATGCCTTCATGCGCCGGATGCACGAAGCCCATGGCGAGCAGCACAAGATCGGCCTTCAATTCGAATTCGGTGCCGGGCAGCGGCTTGAAGTCCGAACCGGCGCGGGCGCATTTGAGCGCCGTGACGCGACCGTCCTTGCCGACGAACTCGTTGGTCGTCACCGCGAAGTCGCGCTCGGCGCCTTCGAGATGCGAGGACGAGGTGCGAAGCTTCATCGGCCAGTTCGGCCACACGAGCGCTTTGTTTTCCTTCTCCGGTGGCTTCGGCATGATTTCGATTTGCGTCACCGACAGCGCGCCCTGGCGGATGGAAGTTCCGATGCAATCCGAGCCCGTATCGCCGCCGCCGATTACCACGACATGCTTGCCCTGGGCGAGGATCGGCCGGTTATCGAGTGGCGGCTCTTTGGAGACACGCCGGTTCTGTTGCGGCAGGAAATCCATGGCGTAGTGAACGCCGTCGAGATCGCGGCCCGGCACGGGAAGATCGCGCGGCTTCTCGGCGCCGGCGCAGATCAGGAGGGCATCGAATGAGTCGGTCAACTGTTGGGCATCCTGCGACACGCCGATAAACGCGCCGTAGTGGAAGGTCACACCTTCCGCCTCCATCTGCGCGATGCGGCGGTCGATCAGATGCTTTTCCATCTTGAAATCGGGAATGCCGTAGCGGAGCAGCCGCCGGCCTTCTGTTGCCTCTCGAAGACATGGACTTGGTGACCGGCGCGGGCGAGTTGCTGTGCCGCTGCCAACCCTGAAGGCCAGAGCCAACGACAGCGACCTTTTTGCCCGACCTCTGCGAGGGCGGTAGCGGCTTGATCCAGCCGTTCTCCCAGGCTTTGTCGACGATGGCGCATTCGATGGTCTTGATGGTCACCGGCACGCCTTCGAGATTGAGCGTGCAGGACTCCTCGCAGGGTGCCGGGCAGACGCGGCCGGTGAACTCCGGGAAATTGTTGGTCGAATGCAGATTGCGCGAGGCTTCTTCCCAGTCGCCGAGATAGACCAGGTCGTTCCAGTCGGGGATCTGGTTGTTCACCGGACAGCCGGTGTGACAATAGGGAATGCCGCAGTTCATGCAGCGCGCCGCCTGGGCCTTCGTCGACTCCTCGGAAAGCGGAATGACGAATTCCTGGTAATGGCGGATGCGGTCGGAGGCCGGCTTGTACTTCCGGTCCTGCCGTTCGATCTCGAGGAAGCCCGTGACCTTGCCCATGTTTACACCTGTTGGGTATTGTGATATACATATGGCGTGAATGTATATCCGGAGTTGGAGTGATGAAAGTCTCGAAATGGGGAAACAGCTTGGCCGTGCGGCTTAGCGCCGAGACAGTCACTCAGCTTGGCGTGAAGGAAGGCGATGATGTTGATGTGTCCGCGGGATTTCGTGAGGGAACGATCGAGATCCGGAGAAAACGGACTAAGGAAGAATTGCGCGAGCGTCTCGCGGAGATACGCAAGCGCGTGAAGGTTCCCGATGACTACAAGTTTGACCGGGATGAGGCCAATTCGCGTGGAGAGTAGGGCTTTCGTGGACTCGAATGTGCTGCTGTACACAATCGACGACGACGAGGCCAAGGCACTACGCGCATACGAGATCATGGACGAGGGACCACTCATCAGCGTGCAGGTCCTCAACGAGTTCACCAACGTCGCCCGCAAGAAATTCAAGCTGGACTGGCCAGATGTTCGCGACGGCTTGGAACACATCAGGGAGTGTTGCGAGATATTGCCGCTCAATTTGGGCGTCCACTTGAGAGCTATCGAAATTGCCGAAGCAAACCGCATCGGCGTGTACGACGCCTGCCTCGTCGCCGCTGCCGACTTGGCGGGCTGCGATGTTCTGTATACGGAAGACATGAACCACGGCCAGCGCATTGGCGGCGTCACGCTTCGCAATCCATTCGTGTGAGCGGCAGCAACCACTAGGCGCTCCTTTTGACGCCGATGGTCATGCCGTCGCTGGTGGCTTGCGCTTTTTCCAGTTCCGAAGGGCGCGGGCATATTCGACCGGCATGACCTTCACGAACTTCGGCAGATAGGCGGCCCAGTTGTCGAGGATGAGTTTGGCGCGGGAAGAGCCTGTGTATTTGAGGTGCCGCGAGAGAAGCTCCCACACGCGTTCGCCGTCGTGCTTGTCCATGCCGGCGGTCACATCCACAAGGCCGTGGCTTTCGAGATCGCCGCCGTGATGGTGCAGGCGCTCGATCGTTGCTTCCTCCGCCGGGATCGGCTGGAGATCGACCATGGCGAGGTTGCAGCGCTTGGCGAAGTCGCCTGCTTCATCGAGCACGTAAGCGACGCCGCCCGACATGCCGGCCGCGAAGTTGCGGCCCGTGTCGCCGATCACCAGCACGCAGCCGCCGGTCATGTACTCGCAGCCGTGATCGCCAACACCTTCAACGACTGCGACCGCGCCGGAATTGCGCACGGCGAAGCGTTCTCCAGCAACGCCGCGGAAATAACACTCGCCGGTGATCGCGCCATAAAGCACGGTGTTACCGACGATGATCGACTTCTCCGGCACGAAGCCCACCTTCTCATGCGGCTTCACAATGAGCTTGCCGCCGGAAAGGCCCTTGCCAACATAGTCGTTGGCTTCGCCGGTCAAATCGAGCGTCACGCCATGGGCGAGGAAAGCGCCGAAGCTTTGCCCGGCAATACCGGACATCTTCACTCTGATTGTGTCTTCGGGCAGGCCCGTATGGCCATAACGGAGCGCCACTGCGCCCGAGAGCATGGCCCCGGCGGTCCGGTCCGAGTTACGGATCGCGATGTCGATCTCAACAGCCTCGCCGTTTTCGAGAGCGGGCTTCGCCTGCGCGATGAGATTGCGGTCGAGGATGTGATCGATGCCGTGATCCTGCGCGGTGACGCGCTTGGCCGCCACCGGACCCGTTACGTCGGGCTTGGCGAAGATCTTTGCGAAATCGAGTCCTTTTGCCTTCCAGTGCTGAATTGCGCCCTGCTGGTCGAGGTTTTCGGTGGCGCCGATCATGTCGTCGTAGTTCTTGAAACCAAGCGCCGCGATCAGTTCGCGCACTTCCTCGGCGACGAAGAAGAAGTAGTTGATCACATGTTCGGGCTGGCCCTTGAAGCGCTTGCGGAGTTCCGGATCCTGCGTGGCGACACCGACCGGGCAGGTGTTCAGGTGACACTTGCGCATCATGATGCAGCCCGCGGCGATGAGTGGTGCCGTGGCAAATCCGATCTCGTCGGCACCGAGGAGCGCTGCGATCACCACATCGCGGCCGGTGCGGATGCCGCCATCGGCTTGCACAGAGATGCGGCCGCGGAGATCGTTGGCCACCAGGGTCTGCTGGGTTTCGGCCAAGCCAATTTCCCAAGGCGATCCCGCATGCTTGATCGAGGTGAGCGGCGATGCGCCGGTGCCGCCTTCGTATCCGGAGATCGTTACGTGATCAGCGTGCGCTTTCGAAACGCCAGCAGCCACCGTGCCCACACCCACTTCGGACACGAGCTTCACCGACACCTTGCCAGCAGGGTTCACGTTCTTGAGGTCGAAGATCAACTGCGCCAGGTCTTCGATCGAATAGATGTCGTGATGCGGCGGCGGCGAGATGAGGCCAACGCCTGGAGTGGAATGGCGCACCTTGGCGATGGTTGCGTCCACCTTGTGGCCGGGAAGCTGCCCGCCTTCGCCGGGCTTGGCACCCTGCGCCATCTTGATCTGCATCATGTCGGAGTTGACGAGATACTCGGCGGTAACGCCGAAGCGGCCGGAGGCCACCTGCTTGATGGCCGAGCGCATCGAGTCGCCATTGGGTAGCGGCTTGAAGCGATCCGATTCCTCGCCGCCTTCGCCGGTGTTCGACTTGCCGCCAATGCGGTTCATGGCGATCGCCAGCGTGGTATGCGCCTCGCGGCTGATCGAGCCGAAGGACATCGCACCCGTGGAAAAGCGCTTGACGATCGTCACCGCCGGCTCGACGCCGTCGAGCGGCACCGGCTTGCGGCCCATCTCTTCCGCGGTCTTGATGCGAAACAGACCGCGCATGGTCTTCAAGCGTTCGGATTGCTCGTTCACCAGCTTGGCGAAGGCACGATACTTGTCGAGCGAGTTGCCGCGCACGGCGTGCTGCAGGTTCGACACCGTGTCGGCGGTCCAGACATGGGCTTCGCCGCGCATGCGCTGGGCATAATCGCCGCCCACATCGAGGGCGGTGCGGAACACCGGGTTTTCGCCGAAGGCATCCTCGTGACGGCTGAAGGCTTCGTCCGCCACTTCCGCCAAACCGATGCCTTCAACTTGCGTTGCGGTGCCGGTGAAATACTTCTTCACAAAACTCGACGAGAGCCCCACCGCATCGAAAATCTGCGCGCCGCAATAGGACTGGTAAGTCGAGATGCCCATTTTGGACATGACCTTCAGAATGCCCTTGTCGATCGCCTTGATGTAGCGCTTCGTCGCCTCATAGGCGGTGATCTTCTCCTCAAGCGTTGGGAGCATGTCTTCCAGCGTCTCGAAGGCGAGATAGGGGTTGATCGCTTCCGCGCCGTAGCCGGCGAGCGTGCAGAACTGATGCACCTCGCGGGCTCGCCCGACTCGACGACGAGACCAACGGATGTGCGCAAGCCCTTGCGGATCAGATCGTGATGCGTTGCCGATGTCGCCAGCAGCGCTGGTATCGGCACACGCTCGGCGGAAACCGCGCGATCTGAAAGGATGATGATGTTGTAGCCATCGCGCACCGCGCGCTCGGCCAGCGCGCAGACGCTGTCGAGTGCGGCCTCCATATACTCCGGGCCGTTCGCCACATCGTAGGTGATGTCGATTGTGGCGGTGCGGAACGGGTTCTCGCGAACCGCGCCGATGGTGCGGATGCGTTCCAGTTCCTCGTTGGTCAGGATCGGCTGCGCCACTTCGAGCCGCATGTGCTTCGAAGTGCCCTTGAGGTCCAGCAGGTTCGGTCTCGGCCCGATGAAGGAGACGAGCGACATCACCAGTTCCTCGCGGATCGGGTCGATGGGCGGGTTCGTCACCTGCGCGAAGTTCTGCTTGAAGTAAGTGTCGAGCTGCTTGGCCTTGTCGGAGAGAGCCGAAATCGGCGCGTCGTTGCCCATGGAACCCACGGCTTCCTGTCCCGTCTGGGCCATCGGCGCCATCAGGATTTTGAGGTCTTCCTGGGTGTAACCAAAGGCCTGCTGGCGATCGAGCAGCGGCACGGCGATCTTGGGCCGGCGCGTCTTCGCGGACGGCAGATCGCGCAGCACCACTTGCGTGCGCTTCAGCCAATCCTTGTAGGGATGCGCCGCCGACAGCGTCTTCTTCAGCTCGTCATCGGAGATGATGCGCTTCTGCTCGAGATCGATGAGCAGCATTTTGCCTGGCTGCAGACGCCACTTATGGGTGATCGACTCCTCGGCGAATTTCAACACCCCCATTTCGGAGGCGAGCAGCACATGCCCGTCGTCGGTGGTGAGATAGCGCGAGGGGCGCAGACCGTTGCGGTCAAGCGTTGCGCCGATAAGCTTGCCGTTGGTGAAACACATGGCGGCCGGGCCGTCCCATGGCTCCATCAATGCGGCGTGATATTCATAGAAGGCGCGCCGATCCTCATCCATGAGCGGGTTGCCCGCCCAGGCTTCCGGGATCAGCATCATCATGGCGTGTGGCAGCGAATAGCCGCCCATGTGGAGGAATTCGAGCGCATTGTCGAAGCAGGCGGTGTCGGACTGGCCTTCATAGGAAATCGGCCAGAGCTTGGAGAGGTCCTCGCCCAGCACATCCGACTTCATGTTGGCCTGGCGCGCCGCCATCCAGTTGTAGTTGCCGCGCACGGTGTTGATTTCGCCGTTGTGGCACACGAAACGATAGGGATGGGCCAGGGGCCAGCTCGGGAAGGTGTTGGTGGAGAAACGCTGATGAACGAGGGCCAGGGCCGATTCCATGCGCTCGTCCACGAGATCGAGGTAATAGCGTCCAAGGTCCTTGCCAAGGACGAGACCCTTATAGACGATAGTGCGGCAGGAAACTGACACCGGATAATAGGCGCGGGCCTTCTTGCCGAGCACTTCTAGAACGCGGTTCGACACCACCTTGCGGCAGACGAAGAGCTTCCTCTCGAAATGGGCTTCATCTCGGATGGTCGGCCCGCGGCCGATGAAGAGCTGGCGGTGAATAGGCTCGGTGCCCTTCACTGAATATCCGAGCACCGAGGAATCGACCGGAACGTCGCGCCAGCCCAGAACCTTCAGGCCTTCTTCGCGCGTGGTTTCCCACCAGATGCGCTCGATGTCCTGGCGATACACGGCTTCGCGCGGCAGGAAGAGATAGGCAACGCCATAGTGCTGCGGCGCCGGCAGTTCGAAGCCGAGGTGTTTGGCCTCTGCCGAGAAGAATCCATGCGGAATCTGCAGCATGATGCCGGCGCCATCGCCGGCCTTGGGATCAGCGCCCACGGCGCCGCGATGCTCGAGGTTCCTGAGGATCGAGAGGCCGTCACCGACAATGCGATGGCTTTTCACGTTGTTGATGTTGGCGATGAGGCCGATGCCGCAGGCATCGTGCTCGTTGCGCGGATCGTAAAGTCCGTGAGCGGAGGGCAGGCCTTCCGGCAGCATGGGGTTGTCTTGGCGCATGGCGATCGTCCTTCGTGTCGTCCTCAACCTATCATGTCCACAACCACATGCCGACGCCGGAAACCGGCGGGCGGTGTGGTTGGGTCTGGCGTGCCGTTTTCGATCTTAAGGGTGGGCCTTGGGGTGGCCGTGAGACCCGCCTTCGGATCAAACCCGGTGCCGCCGTTTTGCGGTGTCCGAGCCTGCCTTACTTACGTTTTGTGGCGTTGACCCGGGCCGCGCAAAGGGTGGCGGCGGCATTATCCGCCGTCGTTTTCTTGGAGTTTTTGGCCGAAATCCGGAACATCCGGTGCCTCAATCTCTCAAAATCACCCTAATAGGACAGCGTCACTGTCCTAATTCCTTATGACAGATGACGTTGCCTTGCGCAAGGAAGGAATCATGACAAGAGAAAATGCGCAATATTATTGCGCGGGGAGTAGTGACACCCCCAACACCGTCATTCCAGCCAAGCGATGCGCAGCATCGCGCGAGCTGGAACCCAGCTTCGCTTCAGTTTGCAGGCCGGTGGATAAGATTGTCCGAAAGATCGATACAGTCCGGGTTCAACGTCTCGATCAGTTCAATCTTCCATTGCCGCTTCCATGACTTGATCCGGGATTCACGAAGGATCGCCTCTGTCATGCTCTCATGATTTTTTTCGATCTCATGCGCGTTCGCAAAAGCTGGGTTCCAGCTCGCGCGATGCTTCGCATCGCCTGGCTGGAATGACGTCTACGGGAAGGCTGGCACGATGAACAACGTTTGGACTGAAAGATTACTCAGCAGCCGTGATTGCCATCCGGCGACGGTATTGGGGAATGGCGAGGTTCGCGCTAAGGGAAGCCCCCATGCTTCGCATCATCTCCGGCGACCTCAACGACGAGCGCGTACTTGTCCTGCTCCATTATCACTTCGCCAAATGCCATGAGGTTACGCCGCCCGGCAGCGCGCATGTGTTCGATGTGTCGCGGCTCAAATCGCCGGATGTGGATTTCTGGGCGGCTTGGGAAGGCGACACGCTGATGGGAGTGGGCGCTGTAAAGGAGATCGAGGCCGGTCATGGCGAAGTGAAGTCGATGCACACGGCGGAAGCCGCGCGGCGGAAAGGTGTCGGCAGCGCGATCCTCAACCACATGATCGAAACCTCGCGCGCCAAGAGGCTGAGACGTCTCAGCTCGAAACCGGTTCCTCGGCTACTTTGCCCAGCGGTTCAACTCTACAAGTCATTCGGCTTTATCGAATGCGCGCCTTTCGGTGACTACAAGCTCGATCCCAACAGCGTGTTTTTCACGCGGGAAATCTAAGCCGAGGCTACGGCCTTGTAGATCACATAGACACCCGTCGCGATGACGAACAGCGCGAACACCAGTTGCAGTGCCGCTTTGTGACCCGAGAGCGCCTTGCCGGCAAAGGTGCCCGCAATGCCGCCAGCAATTCCGCCGCCCACAAAGAAGCCGGCCAGGTTCCAATCCACTTCGCCGGCATAGGCATAATTCGCCGCTGTTGCCGCGCCGAACACGACGATGGCGACGAGCGACGTGGCGATCGCATTGCGGATCGGCATGCCCGTAGCAAATATCAGCGCGGGCACGATTAGGAATCCGCCGCCAATCCCGAAGAAGCCCGAAAGGGTTCCCACCATGAGTCCTGCCGGAATGAGCCAGGGTAGCATGGATTTCGCCGTTTTCAGCGTGAGCCGCACATTGGGATCGCCCTCCGCGTCCTTGCGCAGCAGCATGAGCACGCCGACGCCGATCATCAATGCGCCGAAAAGGGCAACGAGCCTGGCGCCTGGCAGTTGCAGGGCTGCGTAGGAACCGATGATGGTGCCAAACACGCCGCTCGCTGCGAAAGCCGCGGCGCAGGGCCATTTCACCAGTCCGCTTCGCGCCTGGTTGATCAGGTTCGCAAAGGCGCTGAGCGAGACGGCAACGGCACTGGTGCCGATGGCCGTGTGGGCCGCCGGAATGCCGACGAGATAGAGCAACAGCGGCACCGCAATGATCGAGCCGCCGCCGCCCACCAATCCCAGTACGAAACCGACGAACCCGCCCGAAAGGACTGAGAGAAAATCCTGCATCACGCTGCCGCGGCGAGGTTCCAAGGCATGTGTTTGAGCAGGCTCGCCATGGCGCAAGTGCCGGTCACGCCGGCGAACATGAGGCCGGCGCCCACCGCACCCGAGAGTGCATAGAAGCCGGGATGAACCGCGTAACCCAGCACCGCGCCCAGGAACGCTAGCGAACCCGCCGCGATCTGCACCTGGCGTATGATTTCGATGGGCTTCTTGGTATCGAGAACGACGGGAAGCCCCGCCTTCTTCCAGGCCTCAATGCCGCCATCGAGAATGTAGGCATCGACCTGTGCCGCCTTTGCGAGCAGCGGCGCATTCATGCGGGTGCGGTTGCCGCTTTTGCAGTGGAACACGATGGCCGCATGACCTTCGCCGACGGCGCCCTCGCAGAGTTTCGACACCGGCATGTTGCGCGCGGCTGCAATGCGTTCGCGCGCATGTTCGTCAATGTCGCGGATATCGACGAGCACGGCGCCGCCTTGCAGGAGTTCCCTGGCCTTGGCGGGCGAGATGTGGGGGAGGGACATGGCGGATTTCCTTTCAGCAATAGATGGACTTGAGGGTTGAGAGAATGCGGGTCACGTTCTTGCCGGCGATCCGATAGAAAACCGATTGCGCCTTGCGCCGGAAACTCACGATGCCTTCCTCGCGCATCCTGGCGAGATGCTGCGAGAGCGCCGACTGGCTGAGACCGACAGCCTCGCTCAGCTCCATCACCCCCATTTCGCCGCGCTCCAGGAGCTTGCACAGGATCATCAGGCGCTTCTCGTTGGCGAGCGCCTTCAGCATGCCCGCCGCTTCGGCGGCGCGGGCTTCGAAATCGGCAATCGAGCGGTCGATCAGGAGGGTTGTCATGGGCGGCCTGTAAATTAGGTATTGCTAATTTAGTGATTCCTAATATATAGTCAAGCGAAATTGTGCTAAGGAGATCCAGCCATGCCGAATGCACCTCTCATCGAAGCGTTCTTCGACGAACCAACCAACACGGTGAGTTATCTCGTTGCCGATCCGGAAACGAAAGCGGCGGCGATCTTGGACCCCGTGCTCGACTACGACCACAACTCGGGCAAGGGCGATGTCAAATCCGCCGATGCCATGCTGGCGCGGGCGAAAGCGCTCGGGCTTCGCATCGATTGGGTTCTCGAGACCCATGCCCATGCCGATCACCTTTCCGGCGCCCCCTACATCAAGCTCAAGACCGGTGCGAAAGTCGGCATCGGCGAGCGCATCCGCGAAGTGCAGAAGATTTTCCGCCCGGTGTTCAACGCGCTCGACGTGAGCGGCACGGGGAGCGAGTTCGATCATCTGTTCAAGGAAGGCGAAACGTTCTCGATCGGAACGCTGGAGGTGGAGGTGATCTCGACGCCGGGACACACGCCGGCCTGCATTTCCTACAAAGTCGGCGATGCCGTATTCGTGGGCGACACCATGTTCATGCCGGACTACGGCACGGCGCGCGCCGATTTTCCGGGCGGCGATGCGCGGACACTTTTTCATTCGATCCAGAAAATCCTGTCGCTGCCACCTGAAACGCGGCTTTTCATGTGCCACGACTATCTGCCGAAGAGCGGGCGCAAGAATTACGCATGGGAGACGACAGTCGCCGAGGAGCGGGCCAACAATGTCCATGTGGGCCACGGCGTGAGCGAAGACGACTATGTCAAGATGCGCGAGGCCCGCGATGCAACGCTTGCCGCGCCAACACTTCTGATGCCGTCGATCCAGGTGAACATCCGGGCCGGCAAACTTCCGCCCGCCGACAGCAACGGCGTGCATTATCTGCGCGTACCGGTGACGCTGCCGGTGTGATCCGGCGCCGCCTCGATTGCTCGTGGGAAATTCGCGAAAGACCAATTACGCCTCAAATGCCGCTAAAAGTACCTCCTTCTTCCCCGCTTTCGAGCTTCTGAAGGAATCGATTTTTCGGAGCCTGTTTTACTTCCGCGGCTTTTCGCAGGCGTTTGGGGACATGGTTGGCGGCCTGTGTCGCGCTTGGTGATCCATGGGCAGCAACGCATCAAGATCCACCGTCGCGAAACCAATCTGTGCCCGTTTCGCCCTCAAAACCCATGCTTCGCCCGCGTCCATGATCGCGCCCACGATTATCGAAGTGATACGAATGAATCACAAACCACGCGATTTGGCGACTGTTTCACAGGCTCGAAAGCCGGGCCTACCAAAAATGGATCACGCCCGGACGCTGGCGTTAATCCGCCAGGACCCGTGTCGTCGGGAAGGTGATCTCGGCCAGCGTTCCTTTGCGTGGTTCGCTTGACATTTTGAAGCGGGCTCGGTTGGCTTCGGCCAAAGCTTTGGTGAGGGGCAGGCCGAGGCCGGTGCCGGGGGCTTCGCGGCCTTCGGTTTCGATGCGCTTGAAGGGTTCGAGCGCGTCCTGCAATTGATCGGCGTTCATGCCGATGCCGGTGTCTTTCACCCGCAACGTCAATTCGCCCTGGCCATTGGTCGATCCCGAGATGATCACTTGTCCGCCGGGATCGGTGAACTTGATGGCGTTCGACAGGAGATTCATCAACACCTGGCGCATCGAGCGAAGGTCAGCCACGACATTGGGAATATCGGCGGGGATGGCCTTGCGCATGACGACGCGCGCGGCGGTGGCGGACTCTTGCAGCATGCGCATGGCGTGATCGCAGACATCACCCAAATTCACCGAAGTGAAATTAAGTTCGAGCTGGCCCGCTTCCACTTTCGAGAGATCGAGCAGATCGTTGATGAGCGAGAGCAGGTGGCCGCCGCTGGCGTGAATGTCGTTGACGTAGCCCTTGTACTTGTCGTTCGGCATTTTGCCGAAACGCTCGAGCCGCATCACTTCCGAGAATCCCATGATGGCGTTGAGCGGGGTCCTGAGTTCATGGCTGATGCGCGCGAGGAATTCCGACTTCTGGTGGCTTGCGGCTTCCGCGTCTTCCTTGGCGCGGCGCAATTCGGATTCGGTTTTCTTCCACTGGGTGATGTCGCGCACGACCGCGCAGTAAGCAGCGGTGGACCCAGGCGATTGCAGGCGGCCGATGGTCATGAACAGCGGAACGGTGCCGCCTTGTTTCACTAGAGCCGTTACTTCGCGGCCATCGTTGAAGATGCTGGCGATGCCCGGACCATGAAGGGCGGCCATGTAATCGCGCGCGACCTTTCGGCTTTCCTGTGTCAGCAGATCAACGAAAGGCTTGTCTGCGACTTCGGCCAAGCGGAATCCGAAGATCGACTCGGCGCCAGCGCTGAGCGTCATGATGCGGCCGTCGCGGTCGAGGGTCACGATGCCATCGGCGGCGGTGTCGAGAACGGCGCGCAGTTCCGTGTCTTCCGAGATGCGCGGTTCGGGTTGATGAGGCGGTGGCGGCGGCGCGGCTTGAACTTGCGGCAGTTGCACCACGTTGGAAGTCGGCGGCGCTTCGACAACGGGCGCTGGCGTTGGAACGGGCGCTGTTGTTCCAACGGGCGCTGGCGTTGGAACGGGCGCTGGCGTTACATCGGGGGCAGGGACAATCTGCTCCTGAGTCCTCTTCAACATCTCGAACATCTTCGGCGGCGAGATGGTCACTTCCACCGGGCGATTGACCGGCTTCAGCATGAATTGCCGCGCCGGGCCGTTGAGCCAGGGGACAATGGACATTGAGATGGTGGCGAGCACGGTGCGGCCGCCTTCCGCCGTCACATCGGTTGCGGCGATCGATTGGCCGAGCGGGCCGAAGCGGCCTTGAATCGCGTCGTCATTGATGAGCGCTTCGGCTGACTCGTAGCCGAGGAAAGTTGCGGCGCGCGGATTGGCGTAAACGACTTCGCCCTCTCGCGCGATGAGCAACGCATCGGGATGGCCGTCGACTGCGTCTTTTATGACAGGCGGAAGGATTGCGAGGGCGCGCTGCTTCCTAGGCGGCGGCGGAGCTCCGGTTTCTCCGCTGCCGGAGCAGGCGCCGGCTCCTTTGCGGTTTGTTTTGGCGATTCGGGTTTGAAGGAGGCGCGGCTTCGCCTGCGCGCGGCAACGGGGCGGTCAGCATCGCCGCGCCGCGCTCCAAGGCGCGGCGGTCGGTGACGTCGTCGATCAGCACCATCGCGTAGGCGGGACTTGCGGAGTCGGTGGTCAGACGGCGAAGCGTGATACGAACCTCGCGGGGGCCGATGCGGGCGGGGATGGTGCGGATGACGCTGACGGTTCCGGCGAGTTCGAGTCTGGTCAGGAGATCGGCCGACGCTTCGGCAGTGTCGAGGAGAGCGGCAAGCGAAATGCGTTGGCCCGCGCCGAAGAGAAGAAGCGCTGCCGCGTTCAGGCGGTGGAGTGCGCCTTCCTTGCCCATGAAGGCGGCAGCGGACGGCAACAAGTCAAATGCCTGGGCAAGACTTTCGGTGGAGACATCACTGACGGCGGCCATGCCGCTGGCGACCGCGAGAAGGCCGGGCCTGCCATCGGACAGGGCATGCACCATGCAGCGGCAGGAGACGGGAACGTTGTGTCCGGCGGAAGGAAAATGGAGCAGTGCGTTTTCGACCTGTCCCCGTTTCAGGCGGCGGGCGAGGGCGGCGATGTTTTCGACGCCCGGCTCCTGGAAATCGAAGGGCCTGTCGACCAGATCGAACAGCGAGTCGCCGCCGAAATAGGAGATGCCCGCCTTGTTGGCCCAGACGATGCGGCCGCGCACGCCATCCCACAGCCACGCAGCCTCCGGAATCTCCCGGAGGTCCTCCAAGGTGGGATTGACTGCTTCGCTCACCAAACTCCAGCTCCGCCGGCTGGGCCGGCTGCTCCCCACAGCTACAAACGCTGGCTCAAAATAGACAGGTTTGAAACAGTTCGTCCACCTTTGCTTAACCTTGTCCGCAGGGTGCGGCCATAGTGCAACGCAAAAACATGTTGCATTGCAGCATAAATCGTCCTAAATAGGCTAGACGACGACAAATCATGCAATCGGGAGTTTAGAGTCATGAGCCAGAAAAAGTTCAAGCCGGAAGGTCAAGTGGGTGGCGAGGAAGCCCTCGAGAACGCCGCCAACATCGCCCGGCGTTCGGTCGATCAGGCGCAGGCCGCCTTCGAAAAGGCCAGCGAAGTGGCGCATGAGAACGTCCAGGTGCTCGATGCCGCCGCCGTTGCCTACAAGACCCGCTTCGCCGATCTGCAGATGAAAGCCATGGAAAACACCCAGGCCAACATGGGTGCCGCATTCGAGTTCACCCGCAAGCTTTTCGCCGTGAAGGAGCCCGCCGCTGCCTTCCAGCTTCAGCAGGACTTCGCCCGCGACCAGTTCGCTCTCTTCCAGAAGCAGTTCACCGAGATCAACAATCTCTCGCTGGCGCTCGCCAAGGACACGATGAAGCCGGTTCAGGAGAACTTCGCCAAGGGCTTCGCCGGGTTCTCCAAGCCGCTCGCCGGCTAAACCAGTTGTATTAGCGGCCGGCGATCCTCCTCCCCGTCCGGCCCGCGCAGAAGGCCCGTGCGTATCGCGGGCCTTTTTGCATGCTTGAATTCGGCTGCGCCCGCGACTAGGTTGCGCCGCGCCAAGGATGCCGCTGTAGCTCAGTTGGTTAGAGCACCAGATTGTGGATCTGGGGGTCCCCCGTTCGAGCCGGGGCAGCGGTACCATCGCCAACCCTCCCGCGCCTGGACCTTTGGGCCTGCGCCAACTATGAGGCGCCTATGTCCGCCGAAGGCACCTGGCTTATGAAGCCCGTTCCGGGCGCCAGTTGCGCAGTTATCGCCGAAGTGGCGCAGGCCCATGACGGGAGCCTGGGGTTTGCGCACGCTTTCATCGACAGTGCGGCTTTGTGCGGGGCGGCGGCGATCAAGTTTCAGACCCATATCGCGGCAGAGGAGAGCACGCCTGCCGAACCGTGGCGGGTGAAGTTCTCGAAGCAGGATGCGACGCGCTACGGCTATTGGAAGCGCATGGAGTTTTCGCCCGAGCAATGGGCGGGGCTGAAGTCGCATGCCGAAGAGAGGGGCCTGGTGTTCCTGAGTTCGCCGTTTTCTTTCGCGGCGGTGGAGCTGTTGCGGAAGCTCGGCATCGCGGCGTGGAAGGTGGCGTCGGGGGAACTGACCAATCTGCCGATGATCGCCGAGATGGCGCGTGACAAGAAGCCGGTAATGCTCTCGACGGGCATGAGTCCCTACTCCGAAATCGATGCGGCGGTTGATGTGGTGAAGAAAGCGGGCGCGCCATTCTGCATCTTTCAGTGCACGACCCAATATCCATCGCCGCCGGACGCGATCGGGCTCAATGTGCTCGATGAACTGCGCGCACGGCACAAGTGCGCGGTTGGCTTGTCCGATCATTCCGGCACGATCTATCCTTCGCTTGCGGCGGTGTCCGCGCACAAGGCGGAAGTCGTTGAAGTGCATCTCACGCTCAGCCGCGAAATGTTCGGGCCGGATGTCGCGGCCTCGGTCACGCCCGCCGAACTCAAGCAGATCTGCGATGGCGTGCGTTTCATCGAGCGCATGCGGGCGGCTCCCGCCGACAAGAACGAGACCGGCGAGAAGATGGCCTCCATGCGCGGCATCTTTCTCAAGAGCGTTGTGGCGCTTTCCGATCTTGCCAAGGGGACCGAACTATCGCGCGCCAACATCGGGCTCAAGAAACCGGGCGGCGGCATTCCGCCGGACAAGTTCGAATCGCTTTTCGGAAAGACATTGAAGCGCGCGATTTCGCGCGACCAGCAAATCACATTCGAGGACTTCGCGTGAACACATCGAAAACGGAAAATCTGCGTCGTCATTACCGCGCGGCCGAGCTACGCGCGCATCAAGTCGGCGCTGGCGGCGATCCGCGACCACAAGGATCTGGAGCTGCAGCTGGTCGTGGCGGCGTCAGCATTGCTCGACCGCTACGGCAATGCGGTCAAAGTGATCGAGCGCGAAGGGTTTCGCGTCGACCGGCAGGTCTACATGATCGTCGAGGGCGAGAATCTCGTCACTTCCGCCAAATCGACAGGCTTCGGCATCGCGGAACTGGCGAGCGTGTTCAACGATCTCGCGCCGGACATGGTGGTGACCATCGGCGACCGCTACGAAACCATCGCCACGTCGATCGCGGCAGCCTACATGAACATTCCGCTGGTGCATGTGCAGGGCGGCGAGGTGACCGGCTCCATCGACGAGAAAGTGCGCCACGCCAACACCAAGCTCGCCGACATTCATCTGGTGGCGAGCGATCATGCGCGGATACGCGTGGAAAAACTTGGCGAGCGGCCCGACCGGATTTTCGTGACCGGTTGCCCCTCCATCGATCTCGCAAACGACGTGTTGAAGGAGGGAACGTCCGATCCGGTCAAAGTGGCTTCGAAGTACAGTGGCGTGGGGCCTCAGCTCGATCTGGCGAAACCCTACCTTGTGGTGATGCAACATCCGGTCACCACCGAGTACGAAGAGTCGCGCGCGCAGGCCGAAGCGACGCTCGATGCGGTTCGCAAGACAGGGCATCAGGCGATGTGGTTCTGGCCCAATGTGGATGCGGGCTCGGATGGAACGTCGAAGGCGCTTCGCGTATTCCGCGAGGAGCAAGAGGATGCGCCGGTCCACTTTTACAAGAACATGCAGCCAGCCGATTTCCTGCGCATCCTGATTGGCAGCCGCGGCATCGTGGGGAATTCCTCGGTCGCGATCCGCGAGTGTTCGTTTCTCGGCGTGCCCGCGATCAACATCGGCACGCGGCAAAGCGGGCGCGACCGGGGGCGGAACGTAACCGACGTGGATTATGACCGCGGCGCGATTGGCGATGCGATCGGCCGAATGTGGAAGCTGAAAGAGCGTCCGCGCGATACGATCTATGGCGACGGCGATGCCGGCGGCCGCATTGCGGAGGTGCTGGCGAAGGTCAAACCGTCCATCGAGAAGATTCTCACCTACTGACATGCTGAGAGGCCAGCCAGTCACGGCCATCATTCCGGTGCGCGGCGGCTCCAAGGGAATCCCGCGCAAGAACTTGCGGCAGATCGCCGGGCGATCCTTGCTCGAACGCGCGATTGCGCTGGGCAAGGCCACGAAACGCGTGGACCGGATGATCGTGTCGACGGATGATTTGGAGATGCAGGCCGTCGCTCGAAAGCATGGCGTTGCTTCGCCGTCGCTACGCCCTGCCGGGCTTGCAACCGACACCGCCACCGCGAAGTCAGTTGTCGAGCATGTGATCGAGGAATGTGGCATTGAAAATGGGTATGTGTTGTTGCTTCAGGCAACGTCGCCCTTGCGCACGCTTGGCGATCTCGAGGGCCTCATCAACGCATTTGAAGCGAGCGATGCGGATGCGGCGGTGAGCGTCGCTGCGCATGACGAGCCGCGGCCCGAGAAGCTGAAGCGGATCGAAGACGGATGGCTCAGGCCCTACATGGGCGACGGCTTCGAAGGCCCGCGCCAATCACTGCCGCAGCCTTATGCGTTGAACGGCGCGTTCTATCTGGTTTCGCTCGATGCCTTCAGGCGCGAAGGCAGGTTTATCCCGAAGCGGACTCTCCCCTTCGTGATGCCACAGGAGCGCAGCCACAACCTCGACAGCCTGACCGATTGGCAGATTCTTGAAGCCATGGTTCAAGCGGGGCACTGGAAGCTGGAAGACCTGCCGCTGTAAATTCTCTCCCCACGCCGCGCAACGTTGTAAAGAGAACGTTCAAACAATCTTCCGCGCCATGCAGAAGACCGGATTGATCTCGTAGCCGAGCGATTCGTAGAAGGCTTTGACGGCGGCGTTCTCCGGGCGGATCATCAGGTTGATTTTCCACACGCCTTGCGACAAGAGCCAATCCTCTGCCGCTTTCACCGCCGCGCGGCCATAACCTTTGCGCTGTTGCGCTGGATCGACGGCCACGTAGTACAGGGTGCCGCGATGGCCATCGTGGCCGGCCATGACGCTGGCGGCGATGCGGCCGTTCACTTCGGCGATGAGAACGGTGGATGACGGAGAAGCGCGCGCAAAAGCGATGTCCTTCACCGGATCGTTCCATGTGCGCGTGAGATCGCAGGCCCTCCAGAGCGCGATCGTTTGATCGACATCTTCGTCGCGCATGTCGCGGAATACGAGGCTCATTCCGGCAGCACCTTGCCGGGATTGAGGATGTTCAACGGATCGAAGAGCTGCTTCAGGCCGCGCATCATTTGCAGTTCGGCGGGCGATTTGATCCTGAGCATGTCGTTCCTCTTCAATACGCCGATGCCATGCTCGGCGCTGATCGAACCGCCCAGCTTCAACACGACATCGGAGACAGCGCCGCTCAAATCCTGCCAGCGATCGAGAAAAGCCTGCTTGTCCATGCCGACGGGTTGCGACAGATTGAAGTGAATGTTGCCGTCGCCCATGTGGCCGAAAGCCATGAAACGCACGCCGGGCATCACCTTGAGCACTGCGGCGGTGGCCTGTTCGTAGAGCGCGGGCACCTGCGCCACCGGCACGGACACATCGTTCTTGATCGAACCGCCTTCGAATTTTTGCGACTCCGAGAGAAGTTCGCGGATCTGCCAAAAGGCCTGGCGCTGGCTTTC
This sequence comes from Hyphomicrobiales bacterium, assembly GCA_012032065.1. Classification (GTDB taxonomy): domain Bacteria; phylum Pseudomonadota; class Alphaproteobacteria; order Rhizobiales; family Aestuariivirgaceae; genus Aestuariivirga. The sequence continues at coordinate 1,336 of JAAURV010000022.1, read as the reverse complement.
CGACTGCGCCACCGCGGCGTCCTGCACGAGCTTGCGTTCGAAAGCCTGGTTCCACAACGAGTCGATGGATGCGCGATCCGCGTCCGCGAGTTCGGAGAGCACATAGTAGGGATAAGGCTCCGCGAGCGGATCGCGCACGCACATGTGCTTGACGGTGAAGTCGATGGCGAGACGCGGAATGAGTTCGAACGCCACCAACCGATTGCCGCTCGCTTCACGCGCCAACGACAGCAACTCCACCGCCGCCGCGGGCGATGTTATGCCCGCGAAACATGTCGAATGGGATTTCGGTTTCGGAAACAGCTTCAGCACCGCCGCGGTGATGATGCCGAGCGTACCTTCCGCGCCGATGAAGATGTTGCGGAGATCGTAGCCCGTGTTGTCCTTGCGCAGGCTCTTCAACCCGTTCCACACGCGGCCGTCGGCCAGCACCACTTCGAGGCCGAGACACAACTCGCGCGCGTTGCCAAACGCGAGCGTGTTGAGCCCGCCGGCATTGGTGGAGAGATTGCCGCCGATGCGGCAGGAGCCTTCCGAAGCGAGGCTCAAAGGAAACAGGCGATCGATTGCGTCCGCCGCATCCTGCGCCGCCTTGAGCGTCACGCCCGCTTCGACGGTGAGGCTGTTGTTCGGCGCATTGGCCTCGATGACCCTCGTCATGCGATCGAGCGACAACACGATCTGCGTGTTGCTGCGATCCGGAATCTGCCCGCCCACGAGGCCTGTGTTTCCCGATTGCGGCACCATGACGGTGCGCGTCTCCGTTGCCAGCGCCATGATGCGCGAGACCTGCTCCGTGTTTGAAGGGCGCAGCACCATTGGCGTCTGTCCATGCCACAATCCGCGCCATTCGTGGAGATACGCTTCCTTCGAATGCGGATCGCGGATTGCCTGAGCCTCGCCAGCAATCGCGGCGAAGCGCGAAAGTATGTCTTCGGAGACTCCACTCATGCAACGGGCCTAGGCGCGGCCGCGCGGCGCAGGCGGTCGTTGATCGCTTCGCCGAGGCCATGATCGGGAACATGCGCAACGGCAATTGCGCGCGCGCCGGAATCGTCGATCTCGTGCAGGAGGCGGAACAGATTGGCGGCGGCTTCGATAAGATCGGCTTGGCGCGAGAGATTGAACGCCGTGGCGGGTCCGGGGCCGAAACCGAGAAAGGCTTCGCCATTCTCCGGGGCGTTTGCATTGAGACGCAAGCGCGCGTGGGGTGCGTAATGGCTTGCAAGCTGTCCCGGCGCATGAGGATGTTCGTTGTCGTCCTCCCGCACGAGTTTGCGCCGAAGTTTTTCTTCGACGATCTCGCGCGGCAACCCGCCGGGCCGAAGCAGCACCG